>JAJDBI010000229.1 GCA_029261435.1 Nitrospinaceae bacterium | reverse complement strand
GGAAAGATGAGTGAAGGTATAGTAACCGCCTCTTATGTTGGGGCAACAATTTTATTTATTTTGGCGTTAGGTGGCTTGAGTAACCAGGAAACCGCAAGGCGCGGCAACCTGTTCGGAATGATCGGTATGAGTGTGGCTTTGATTGCCACCATGTCTGCTGTGACGGCTAATTGGGGTATTCTTATTGTTGCCCTGTTAATAGGCGCAAGCATAGGTCTTATTTTGGCCAAGAGAGTGCAGATGACGGAAATGCCCGAGTTGGTCGCTATGTTGCACAGCCTTGTAGGTTTGGCGGCTGTTCTCGTTGGGTACGCCAATTTCATGGACCCAGGGCGTTTGACACATTACGCCGGTGTTGAATTGACCATTCACGATGTGGAGACCTACATAGGGATCCTCATCGGTGCAATTACTCTGTCGGGTTCCATCATTGCTTTTGGAAAGCTGAGCGGTAAGATCGGCGGGAACCCGGTGTTGATGCCGGGTCGGCACTGGTTTAATTTGGGACTGTTGCTGGCATCCGGCTGGTACTGTATTGAATTTGTGGATCAATCTGCAGCAGGTGGCGGGCTCATGCCTTTGTTGATAATGACGGGAATCGCTTTGCTGTTCGGGGTTCATATGGTCATGGCCATTGGTGGTGCAGATATGCCGGTTGTGGTTTCCATGCTCAACAGTTATTCCGGTTGGGCGGCTTCTGCTACCGGGTTCATGCTCAGCAACGATCTGCTCATCGTTACCGGTGCGCTGGTAGGTAGTAGTGGTGCGATTCTTAGTTCCATCATGTGTCGTGCCATGAACCGAAAATTTATTTCGGTGATTGCTGGTGGGTTCGGAACGACGACGGGTGGTGGTAGTAGCGCGGCCTCTGTGGAAGAACAGGGCGAAGTTATTGCTTTGCAGGCTCCTGAAGTTGCCGCTTTGTTGTTGGAGTCTAAAGAAGTCATGATCATTCCGGGTTACGGAATGGCAGTGGCACAGGCCCAGCATATCGTCAATGAAATCACCAAAACACTCAGAGGCAAAAAAATCAATGTGCGGTGTGGTATCCACCCTGTTGCAGGGCGAATGCCGGGACACATGAACGTTTTGTTGGCCGAAGCGAAGGTGCCTTACGACATTGTTTTTGAGATGGATGAGATCAATGATGATTTTCCAGACATTGATGTTTCCATCGTCATTGGTGCCAACGACATTGTTAACCCTTCGGCGCAAACCGATCCTGATAGTCCGATTGCTGGTATGCCGGTCATGGAACCTTGGAAAGGTAAAACCACCATCGTGCTGAAACGCGGTATGGCAACCGGTTATGCCGGGGTGCAGAATCCGTTGTTCTTCAAAGAGAACACGCGCATGTTGTTTGGCGATGCCAGGTCAAGTCTGGATGAGGTGTTCAAAAACCTCTAAGGAATGGTGAAGGCTAAATTGCCTTTTGAAGAAGGTACTAAAATAAGGTTGCGGGCATAGTCAAAAGAGATGCCTGCTGGAGTCATAATATTCTCCCGGACGATTTCTGTCCGGGAGAATTTTTTTATCCTGTAAATTTTCCCTGCCAATTTATCAGAGACCAGTAAATCACCCTCACGGCCCCAGTCTATTCCATGCAGATTTTTAAATGTCTTTTGGATAAGGGGAGTTATCTTTCCATCTACTCCAATCGCTAAAATTTTTCCAGTGGCTCGAGTTACAACAATCAGTCGTTTACGCACGGAGTCATAAACCATCCCGCTGGGATTTGCCAGATGGTTGTCCTTTTTAAAAATAGAAACTTTGTGATTGTTCCCGGTTTCTATTTTGTAAATGGCGTTCGCCAGAACATCGGAAACATAAAGGTTGCTTTCGTCATCGAATGCCAGGCCTCTCAATCGTTTCACGCCGATTCCCGTAAAATCAATATGCCCCAGAGAGATGCCGCTATTTTTATCGAACCAGCGCAAGGAATCAATATCGGTGACATAAAGGTGATTGTCTTTAAGCGCTAATCCGTCCGGAGCATGCAGGGTGATTTGAGGACTCCCTCCACGGATGGAAAGCAGAGGCTTTCCAGAGGCATCAAGTTTGATAATGAAACCGTTGTTGTCCCGGCTCACTGGGTTGCCGTTGATGTTGGAAATGAAATAATTCCCCAGGCCAGGGTCAACAATAAAGCTCTGCGGAGTTTTTAATCCATCTACACGAAATGCCTCAGCAGGCAGGATTAAAAAGAAGCTTATGAATAAATTTGTTAATATGAGCTTCATAGCAACAACTTTAGCATAATTGATTTCGTAACGATTCTATCAAGGTTAGTATGCCCAAGTCGCACGGCAAAAATGAAATTTATATGGGGATGGTGTTGATGGGTGCCACCGGGCTGGCTATGGGCTATGTGATACACAGTCCATTACTAATGACCATTGCTGGAATATTGGGGATGGTCGTGGGTGGATTTGTTGGTTGGATCGGGGGCCGTCGCTATATGTTTATCGTCTGTCTGGGTGTTTTAATCGGCGCGTTCTTTGGATATCGCACAGGTGATCAGGATATCCTCATCATCGCTGCAGGAAGCGGTGGTGCTATAGCCGGGTTCATGGGCGCGCAAATAGAACAGTTCTTCACCACTGGACGTCAAGGCGATGAGAAATAGTCCGTTGGGCAGATAAGTCTGGGAAACCGGCTCTTACCAGATTAGAGATAAAGAGCCGGTTTCCCACACCATTTTGTTACTAATAAAAAAACATCAATAATCAGTACCTTTGGACTCTTCAATCCCAAGTGATTTGAGTTTTTCCTTGGTAAGTATTTTCCCACTCCCTGTAGCTCCTCCAGAATTTTGGGTCTGCATTCCAGAACAGCCGAAAGTAAAAAGCACCAATAAACCCAGGACCAATAGTTTTAGTTTCATCAAAACCTCCCTAATAAAAGTAATAATTATTAAAAAAATGAAGAAGTTCGATAGAGGCATCTGTGAAACCTCTCTCTTCCTTCGTGTGCTGACTATTGATTAATGTCCTCTTTTATTGAAATACTCATCATAGCGATGAACAAAATCTTTGCTTTTTCCCAGAGGCAAATGACAATTTCTACACTTGTTGTAATCTACTTTAATCGGTTTACCATCTGCTGAAAAAGCAGAGAAAATCCAATCTCCATTTTTTAAATCCTTTGGTACGTTTGCTCCCCAACCGCTTCCCTTTTCCATTAAATAAACTTTTGCCAGTTTATCTTTGACAAGGTTTCCATCACTTCCTTTTGCCGGGGCTCCCTTCGCATCTGTTTTCACAGAAAATATTGCCATCACCAATTGTGTTCCGTCCGGGAAAGCTTTCCCTTTTTCAGTCATCGAACCTTTCTTGTTCACATAGAGATCGCGCACAGCATTCTTTTTCTGTATCTCTTTTAGAAATACAGGGAAATTATTGTAATCCGCAGGGAAGGAAAGCCCACCATCCTTAGGGTTTGATTCCGAAAATGCGAAGTTGGTGTTGACCATGATACCTAAAACTAAAGCTGCAACTATTGTGAAGAATCTTTTGTTTATCATTTGTTTGCTCCTTTAAATTTTATGATTGAATAAAATAGTGAATATTGTTCATTGCTGGTTTTCTACCTTCACAAATCCTTTTGGAAGAGCATTCATGTTGATGTCAAAAGTTTCCTGGCAGATTTTGCATAATCCAAATTTAACGTTTTCGGCTAAAAACCAATCCACCATATATTTAAGTTCAGAGTCCATGCCTTCTTCATAAAAGAACTTGGCTCCACTGCCATGGATTACAATTTTAATCTCTGGTTTAGCCTTTCCCGCTCCTTCTCGCATATGCAGATTGATCTGGGCTAATGAGTTTTTAAGACTCTCCAAATCAGTACTACTTACCCGATATAGAACCTCCTGAGGTTTTGCGGGAGTGATTTTTGCCATTTCAGCGCCGGACTGGATAGCCGCTGTTGACATGGACACTCCAAATACAAGCAATAAAGAAAACATCAATATTGATAGATATAAATACCTGGTATTCATTTTATCTCCTTGATCAAACAAGTTTTCTGCACGTCAAGACTTCCCTTGTGGTTAAGGGTTCTTCGACGCATCTTTCCAATGGGTTCGCTTAGGAACCGTTAAAATTGGAAATCGACTGATTTAAATGTTTAGGAAAAGGATTAGATGAATCTGGGTGGATGAAACAAGGGAGTGTGTAGAAGTAGCGAATAATCGCTGGCGAAAATGCTAAGACTGTGTCGGGTGAGCAGAGGGTGGATTTTCCCTGTATCAAGAAAAACCTTTTGTTTATTTGCGCCCTGAGGAACAGTTTGTTTCTCGTAGGGTGTTCCTCCGCAATCAGTGGCAATAGCAATGGAGTTTGCGGGTTTTGAGTCCCTAAGTAAATGAGGGCAGGGATTATTGATCGAATGACCCTTAAGCGCGCAATGGTGAGGGAGTTCTTTGCTTTTGTCGAATGGCGAAATGGAATGGTGTGAAGTGTGGTGATCGTGAGACATGGCCGCAACCGAGCCCGAGGTAACCAGAATAGTCACCCAACACACCAGAAATATTGCTATCAATCTTCGCATAACCAAACTTTAATACAAGAAAGGCACAAAAACAAAAGGTTTTTTTTGGGGAAGCTTAAGTATTCGCAATATAAAAGCAAAAAAGAAACAATTTCTTTCTTAAGTTAAAGCTATGGATCACTGCTTTACCTCTCCTGAGGATTATATATTCTCATCATCGCCGCAGAAAGCGGAGGTGAAATCTCCGGGTTCATGGGTGCTCAAATTGAACAATTCTCCAACCGCTAGGCGGGGGCCAACTGGCAAAGGCTTTGTTTTGCGAGAAATGAGTTGCCTGGGTTTGTTAAAAAGTCTTTCTTTGAATACAGGGAAACGTTGTCCGCTGGGTGAGGGGCAAATCGTTAGCAATTCCATAGTTTGTTAGGCCACAATCGGCCAAAGGCGAGCATTCAATAGATCATTAGTATATGGTTGGACCCAGGTTGGTGGTTCGATCTCTCTATCGACCATGTGCCTTGTCGATTGATTCACGGATTCCCTCTGCCCAATTATCAAATGCTCCTTCTACATCTGCCCACGTTGACCACGGTTTTTTCTTAAACATACGACTTCCCTTTGAGTGATCAATTACGACTGCATCAATACGGTTGGTGAGTGCTTCACGAAATACAGCTTCAACAGTCACCTCCCCAACATTTATTGCAAATATCATTGGTACCTTCATTGCCACTCCAGCAGCGATTCCGGCAAGGTTAGTGGCACCACCCGTACCTGACGCTTTGAGATTTGATATTCTCAAAGAGATTCTTAAAGTATTGGTCTCGGATCGAGTCCCGACTTTATATCCGCCATCTCTGAGTTCTTTGATAATTGCGCTTCGGAGATATTGCTGCATTTTTCCTAATTCTTCGGGATCGAGTTCCTTCATTTCTGGATCACTGTATTTTATTTGCACAGGATCAATGATAAACCGGTTATATGCAGCAAGTGTCGGTGCCCCTGGTCTTTTATAAACAAGTGTTGGATCTTGACTTTCATCTCGTTCAAGCCCAATGAGATGATCTGGCATCGAATAACTTTCTACTCTTTTACTCGTGGGTCCGCATGCGGTGAAGGCAACCAGAAAAGTAAATATTAGTATTACGATACCTGATTTATAAGTAACGGTCATAGTGTAATCCTTTTATTTTTGATAATGATTATCTTCGTGCCAGTTCTGTTTCCATAGCAAACACTTATTACTCTGCGAAACTTTATTCTTTTTGTCTCAACAATATATGTTCGCTTTGGGTTGCGACTTCTACAAATGGCGTGAGAGGTCGCATAACATTTAACTGCTAATCCCCATCGGTCAATACCCGATCACTGCTTCACTTCGTCTGAGGGGTCGCCCCACATCATGTTGACACGACCAAAATCAAACATGATACTTTGATGCCAGATTTTATCCTGTTCTCTGATGATAGAGTGGTATGTCCAGACTTCTTTGTCTCGATGCTCCCACCTCTTATCTGGTTCGCCGAGAACTTTCAGGACTTTTTCTTTTTTTCGGTTCATGAACGTGGACTCGAACTCAATAACTGTGTAGATATGTTTTTTGGTTTGAGCTTTTCCTGCTTCTTCGTTTGCCCATACAGGGGAAAGGAACAGGGTGATAATGACAAAAGTTATTGCTTTTACTTGAAGCACAGGAAGACTCCTCATGAATATAAGTGGGCTACAAAATCCCCATAACCATTATAGGGAAGGGTGGGGTGGATGTCTCCAGTGTCGATCATTTTTTCCTGGGTTTGAGGCCAGCGCGGGTGTGGAATTGCCGGGTCGACGTTGGCGGTGAAATCGTATTCCAGTCCTTGCAATGTGTTCCAGAACGTTGCCGGACGATAGTTGATCAGCTCGATTTTTACAATGGATTTTATATTTTTAAATCCGTATTTCCAGGGCACCACCAGGCGGATGGGTGCGCCATGCTGTTTTGGCAGCGGGTGCCCGTAAATGCCGGTGGCTAAAAAGGCCAGTTCATTCATGGCTTCTTTTATCGTTAGTCCTTCTACATAAGGCCACGGTTCCCAGAATGCCAGTTGACCCTGGGCGGTGAAGGGCTGGTAAAAAGTTTCCAGCCTGACATGAGTGGCTTCTGGTTTAGGTTCGACCTGTTTGAGAAGTTCACTCAAGGAGAACCCGGTCCAGGGAATGGCCATAGCCCAGGCTTCTACACAACGCAGCCTTAATACACGCTCTTCCATGGGCATGGTTTTTAGCAGGTCGTCCATGTCGAACGTCGTGGGATTGTTGACCAATCCACCAACTTGCACAGCCCAGGGGCGGGTGTTCAGCTTTTGCGCGTAATGAACCGGGTCGATTTTGTCGGTTCCAAATTCATAAAAATTATTATAGGTGGCGGCGACTTTTTCAGTAGTTATGGGTCGGTCCAATTTGTAGGTCGGATTTCTTTTAGCGGGGTAGATGGATTTTTCCAACTCATTCCATTTCACTTCAGGTAAAACATTGGGGGGAGAAGAAGGGCCGCAACCATAAAGCACTCCAACGGTGGCGGCGGTGGTCAGTGTTGTCCCCTTGAGAAATTCCCGCCTGCGCATATAGGCCGATTCTGGAGTAGCCAGATTATCTGCGATTTGCCAATCCTTCCTTAAGTGAATATGAGGCATGATCAGTCCTTTGCGACCCAGTCATCAATTCCATTCAAGT
>JAJDBI010000228.1 GCA_029261435.1 Nitrospinaceae bacterium | reverse complement strand
AATCTGACAGATAAACATTCCCTTATAAAACGCAGCTCTGTTTTTCTTTGAGGACTATGAGTAAGAAAAAGAATAATAAAAGATCGACATCATCAATAAGTAAAAAACGTATTTCATCGATCGCATTGGGGCTCCTTGTCTGCCTGATAGTGGGAGGTGTTTATGTTGGGACGAAACCAGAAGTGAAAGTTTCTCCTGTAGCACCGGCAACAGGTTTTTTGATTGAAACCAGGCCGATCATGACGGATGCCGTATTTACGGGGCGGGTTGCAGAAGCCTATCGTATTGCTGCGGAAATTCCCAAAGTGATCGACAGCCTGTTTTGTTATTGTTACTGCAAGAAGAATCACAATCATAAAACCCTGCTGACCTGCTACACAAACAAGCATGGCTCTAAGTGCGATATCTGTCTGGGGGAAGTGTTTTATGCCTATGAACTTTATAATCAAGGCAAGACCCTGGATGAAATTGTAATTGCCGTAGACAAGAAGTTTTATCGACCTTATCGCAGGACTTAAAAAAAATATGGAAAACGTGGATAAACCTGTCAGTACTTATATTCCCTACACCTTTCTGGTTGCGGCGCTTTTGTCGGTTTTTGTGATGTCGATCAATAAAGTCGATTTAAAACCATTTGAGACTGAATATCCAGCCGAGGCGTTTTTATCTCCCGAGTTCGAGCTGCCTACTTTGGCGGGAGGAAATGTGAAACTTTCCGATTATCGCGGCAAGGTTGTGTTCATCAACTTCTGGGCGACCTGGTGCGGAACTTGCGAAGTGGAAATGCCTTCGATGGAAAAGCTGTACCGAAAATATAAAGACTTTGGGTTCGAGATGCTCACTATTAGTATCGATACTGATCAGAGCCTGATTGAACCATTCATGAAGAAATTCAATCTGACTTTCCCCGTATTGCTTGATCCTGAAAGTGAAGTCGCCAAAAAAGTTTATAAGACTACAGGCGTTCCCGAAACCTTCATCGTCAATAGGGAAGGCCTGATTGTTCATAAGGCGATTGGTCCCCGTGACTGGGCTAATGACGAAACTCTGGAAGCTTTTTCCCAAATGGTTTTGGGGAGTTGATCATGATCATATTTCGCCTTCCATCCATATATTTTCTGGCAATTCTCTTTCTATTTTCAGCTGAGAAAACTTTTGCTCACGGAGGTGGACACAAGCCAGCAGAAATAAAAGCGGAAGAACCGGCGGTTACTGACTCGATGTATTCCGTGCAGGAGAATGAACCAGAACCACTTTCCGACTCCAGTGATAGTCTGGATACTATGTTCTCTCCTACCGACCTGTTTACACAAGACGAATTGGTGGACCCGATGGATGATAAAAAAATGGAGGGAAGCCATAATGAGCATGACGGGCCTCAGGTTGATCTTTCCCGTCATGAAAGGGTTACTTCCTCCAGTAAAGGATTCGGAACTGCTGTCGGCATCACCCTGTTTGCCGGCTTGGTTTTTGCGGGTCTCACAATCCGGCGACCGGGAGAATGACCTGATGGCTAACGGACTTTCAAAATTTTTGCAAGATCGATTAGGCCTTCATCTTCTTGAGTACGACATTCCAGAACATGCCAATTCCATAAAATATTCTCTTGGGGGGATGACTCTCTCATCCTTCATAATTCTGGCTGTCAGTGGAGTATTATTGGCACAGTTTTTTGTTCCCGATCCCGAACGCGCCAACCAAAGCCTGCATTATCTGGTCGATCAGGTATATTTAGGCTGGTTCCTGAGAGGCATTCATTTCTGGGCAGCGGAAGTATTGACCGTGACGATGACTCTGCATGTGATACGCGTTTTTTTTACAGCATCGTATAAAAACCCCCGTGAAATAAACTGGCTGATAGGAATCGGCCTGATGGTGCTGATGGTGACCCTGCTGTTCACCGGAACGGTTATTAAATGGGATCAGGAAGCTTATGAAGCGCTGGCGCATTTTCTCTGGGTGGCGGAGCAAATTGGTATTTTTGGCTTGCCTTTGACAGAGGCGTTTGCACCGGGAGTGCCATTGTTGAATCGGATCTATATGGCCCATATATCGTTGCTCCCAATCATCACTTTGTTGATGCTGGGTCTGCATTTGTTCTATGTTAAATACCACAAACTGTCATCTTTACCTGGTGAGAGGGAGCAAAGTAAGAACATGCCTTTCACCCGGCACATGGCATACCTTCAGAGAGCGGGAGCAGGAGTTTTTCTGTTGATCTGCTTGCTGGCACTTACCATCGCTCCACCTTTAGGAGAAGAGCCCGTGTTGGGGCTGGAAGTGACCAAACCACCGTGGCAGTTTGTCTGGATATTTGCTTTGGAAAATCTATGGGTGCCTTCTCTGGTTGTTGCGCCGCCGTTAATCATCTTGTTTCTGGCCGCTATTCCTTTTGTTGATCAAAATAAAGAGCGGTACTGGAAAAAACGTCCACTGGCGATGATATTTCTGGTCGGGTTCATCCTGCTTTTCACATGCCTCATTATCTGGGGAAAAATAACAACCATGACCCACTCCATGTAGCCCGGCGAGCCGCCGGGGACAATATGCAATAGCGTTTATAGATGAACATGGAATGGTCTCGGCTCAATTATGGCCTTTCTCCCTCTTTCTCAAAGTACCCGTTCCGGGCACGAAGGCCAGGGTCAGGTGCCACGAAGGGTTGGGGAGGTTTATATTTTGAAAAAAATAATGAGTATCCATATAGAAATCCTAACCAAAAAAGATTGCTGCCTTTGTGATGATGCCAAGGCTATCGTTGAGCGTGTGTTGCCCGATTATCCTGCGACACTGATTTTGACTGATATTGACTCAGACTCCGCTCTATTTGAATCTTATAAAGAGCGCATCCCTGTGGTGCGCATCAATGGTGAAGAAAGCTTTGTCTACAAGGCACACGAAATCACTCTGCGTAAAAAGCTGGATAAAATTATGGAGTTATGAAAATGGTAGAAAAGATTGCCCTGACTGAACAGATGCTGGAAGAAAAACTGCAAGAGATGGCCCCGGAGTGGAAAACTGGCAAGAACGAAAAAGATGTGCCTTATATAGAACGGGTGCACCATGCCTCTAAATTCATGGAGGGAATTGCTTTTGTGGGTAGGGTGGCTGAAGCGGCGGAAGCAAATAACCATCACCCGGATATCATTGTTAACTATAAACGTATCACCGTTCGCTACTGGACTCACTCAGCAAGTGGTGTCACTCTGGCCGATGTACAGATGGCCCAGAAAATTGACCCATTATTTTAAATTTTTTAATGCTGTTATTTAATTTGGCCTTTATTTTTCGGGGAGCGTGATAACAAAAGTTGTTCCATGGGGCAGGTTTTTTTTAGCAGTTATCACCCCATTGTGTCTGTGAATGATTTTATTGCAAATGGCTAAACCAATTCCGCTTCCCTCAAATTCACTCTTTCCATGTAGTCTTTCAAACGGTTTAAAGATTCGATCGAAATATTTCTCATCAATTCCAATGCCATTGTCCGACACCTCGACCTGCCATTTCTTTGCTTTTTCCAAAAATGAACTGGTTATGTTGATAATGGGAGAAACCCCTTTCCGATGATACTTTATTGAATTCGATATTAAGTTCTGAATGGCTTTGGGGAATTGAACAGGGTCTACTTCGAGTGTGGGTAAGTCATCTCTGTGAATGGTGGCGTTGTGGTTTTTGATCTGATCGCTTAGATCTTCTATGACTTGATTGACTATTTTTCCCAAAGAAACGCGCTCATAGTTTTTCTGTTGTTGGGTAGCCTTTGAATATTCCAGGAGATCACGGATATAATTTGACATTCTAAAAGCGGCTTTTTGCATTCGACTCAGATAATCCTTGGCTTCTTCATTCAGTGAGTCATCCTTTTCCTTCAGCCGGTCACTAAAAGTTATGATTTTGCGTAATGGTTCCTGCAAATCGTGGGACGCAAGATAGGCGAACTCTTTCAGATCTTGATTACTTCTTTCAAGAGCAAGGGTTCTTTCCTTAACCCGGTCTTCAAGTTCTTTGGAATAACTTTTTAAGGCCTCTTCAAGGTTTTTACGTTCGGTGATATCACGAATATAACTTAAAAAGTGAATTGGTTTTCCCTCTTCATCCAGAACAATGGAGGCATTAAGATAAACCCAGATGAATTTCCCGCTTTTATGGATATAGCGTTTCTCCATGTCAAAAGACTTTATTTCTCCACGAATCAAACGCTGAGATTGGCTCCAGTCAGCCATGATGTCATCGGGGTGTGTTACAGACTCAAAATTCATATTCATTAACTCCTCACGGTCGTAACCCAGCAGGTCGCAAAAAGTTGAGGGAAACTTTAACCAGGTACCATCCAGGCCAACATGTGTTGCCATGACCAGAGAAAAGTCCTCTGTTTGCTTCAATCTTTTTTCGCTTTTTCTTAAAGACTCTGCAATCCGTCTTTTTTCAGAAAGATCTGAGAAGAGGGTCCATGTCATGGAAGAAGCCACTCCAAGATAGGTTTGCACCAATAGCAGGGATGTGTTTTGTTCCTGGTGGATAGCAAAAGGCCCGTAGCCATCTAAGGTTTTCCAGATAGAAATGATGGATACCAGTAAAATGGATGTAATTGCTCCGAGTCGATCAAACCGACATACAGCCCAAACCAAAAAAGGAAAAGGGAGAAATGAAAGTGGATAGGAAGTGCTTCCTGTCGAGTTCGAAAACACAACTTCGCATATAATAATTAATGATAAAAACAGGAATACACCTTCTGGAAGTAATTTTCTGTGAAAACGATTGGAAGGCAGGGTTGCAGATAATATAAGAATAGGAGTAACAATCATGACTCCCATTGCGTCTCCCAACCACCAGGTTAAAAATATTTCATTGAACTTATCCCAAGTGCTCAGGCCGCTTATTATGACAGAGGAAGCTCCGCAGGCTGCACCGATTAAACTGCTAATCCCTGAAGAGAAAACTATAAAAATAAATACGTTTTTAATCTGGTAGAAAGGGTCGTTTGATTTGGTGAACTTGTATAAAAAATAAGCCCCAGCCAAGGCTTCTGCACACGCGCCAAAACTTGTGCTGAGTCCAATGGGAATGAACTTTATCAACGATAAATTTTGTTGAAGTAAAGAAATGGAACCATTGAGGAGAAATGATCCGATCAATATGCCGGGCCAGACTTTATAGCCATAGCGGAGTATGGCAAACAAGGCAAGGCCTGAAGCCGGGAACAGTGCTGTGGAGTAACCCGGGGGTATTGCCAATAAGGTACCAAGGCGACCCGTGATAAAATAAATAGTCGCAAGTCCTGCTATGAGCAATAGATACTTGCCAGATTGGTTTTCAGGTTGGTCCAGCATGAAGTTCCGATTTTGGGCTAAATTAACTTTTTTGATCTATCTCTTTAGAGAAGCAATAAAGGTGCCAAAAAAATATAGAATGGTTTGTGGGAGTTCTGGTAGATGGAATGTACGTAACTATTTAGTTTTGTGGGCCGAAAAAATTTACTCCATAAGGAGTTTGGGTCGAGGTAGATGTCGGCAAGGCCCTAGAGTAAATAGTTATTATAGTATTTAAGAAGGCCTTGTATCAGTATTTTTACGATTCAAGGTGTAGCAAGCTGACCTTGAGGGAAACACAAATTCAGGGATTGTTCTCAGTCACCTAACTCTCTTCTCTTAAAATATCGTCTAGTGTTTGTCGACTCCGGGTCAGCGTGCACTGATTTCGGTCGACAACGACTTCGGGGATGAGTGGCTGAGAATTGTAGTTCGAAGACATGACGTGACCATATGCGCCTGCTCCGCCAATTACGATGCAGTCTCGTGGTTTTGGCATGGGGAGTTTGCGGGCTACCGGTTCTTCATCTTTTTGTGTCAGCACATCGCCAGACTCACAAACCGGGCCTGCGACAATGAGATCCTGTTCTGGTCCGAGGTCATCGCCATCAAACCAGATAGGGTGAAACGACCCATACGCCATAGGACGGAGGAGATGGCAGAATCCGACATTGGTGAGCACATAGTCGATACGTTTTCCATCTTCATCAAAGGTGTGGTTAAGAGAGCGAACTTCTCCGATCAAGTATCCACAACCTGCTACGAACCTTCGACCTGGTTCAATTTCACAAACGATGTCTCGACCGAAATGGTTTTTCAACAGCTTGGCTCGCTCTTCAAGAATGACTTTGTACCCGGTAATATCTTCCTGCGGCAGGTCGGGGTCATATTGGTAGGGTAATCCACCACCAAAGTTAACCGTCTCGATTTCTTCAAACTGTTTGGCAAACTCAACCAGTTTCCCGGTGATGCGTTTGAGATGTTCCATATCGCCGCCGGATCCAATGTGCATATGCACACCGGAAACAGTCAGCCCGTATTCTTTGGCGAGACGCTTGACCTCATCCAGGTTCTGATACCAGATTCCGTGTTTGCTATAGGGTCCACCGGTATTGGTTTTTTTTGAATGGCCTGCTCCTTCTCCGGGATTAATCCTGATTGAGATTTTAGGGAACCCCGCCCCATTGGCTTTGAATGCTTTTCCGTATTCTTCGACCATCCCCAATGTTCCACAATTGCAGAAAATATTGTTTTCAAGGCAGAACTTTACATCGTCATCGTCGAAAAAAACATCGCTTGTGAAGCAGATGTCGTCAGTGCTGAATCCGGCTCGCAGGGCACGTTGCACTTCAAAAACGCTGACTGCGTCAATTTTGACTCCGTTGTCGAGCATTTCTTTAAGAATGCGAACATTGGAGCTGGCTTTCATGGCATAACGGGTAACGGGGGCCAATTGTTTGATCTCGCCAATCGAACGACGCAGAATTTCCAAGCTGTATACATAAACGGGGGTGCCAAACTCTTTGGCGATGTCCCGCACTTCAACATTTTCAATTTTCAT
>JAJDBI010000227.1 GCA_029261435.1 Nitrospinaceae bacterium | reverse complement strand
GGTCGGCTTCATGTAGCACACATAAGCAGTGGTGGCGCTGTAGACCTGGTACGTCAGGCCAAAGCCAAAGGACTTCCTGTAACTTGCGAAGTCGCTCCACATCACTTCACGCTTACTGAAGAGGCTTGTCGCAATTATGATACCAACGCAAAAATGAGCCCTCCTTTGAGAACTCACGAAGATATTGATTTGATTAAAGAAGGTATCAGAGACGGAACAATCGATATCATCGCCACCGATCATGCGCCTCATGATCTTGCGGACAAACAAATAGAGTTCGACAACGCCTGTTTTGGCATTGTTGGTTTGGAGACTGCCCTTCCCCTGACTCTTAAACTGGTCGATGAAAAGGTAATCACTTTACAAAAAGCGGTTGACCTTCTTACCCATCAACCTTGTCGTATTTTTAATTTAGATAAAGGAACTCTGGGGATTGGAAAAGATGCCGATGTGGTAATTTTCAACCCAGACACAAAGTTCACTATAGACCCTGAAAAGTTTAAGTCTCGCAGTAAAAACTCCCCTTACAAGGGCTGGCAGGTTAGAGGTAAAGTCCTTCATACCTTGGTTGCTGGAAAATCTGTGTATTCAGACCGCAATGAATAACCACATATGAAACTTTTAAAAAAATAATGAAGAAAGCATATTTAGCGCTTGCCGATGGAAAAGTCTTCGAAGGCCACCATTTTGGAGCCGAGGGGGAAGTTGACGCAGAAATTGTTTTTAATACCAGTATGTCTGGTTATCAGGAAATAATCACCGACCCGTCCTATTGCGGACAAATGGTACTGATGACCTATCCTCTCATAGGTAATTATGGCATAAATCCACAAGATTTTGAGTCGGACCGCCCTCACCTTTCCGGTTTTATCATCAAAGAATTGAGTGGTGTTACCAGCAATTGGAGGTCAAGAGAATCACTGGAAGATTTTTTAAAGAAATATGGCATCATCGGTATTCAAGGAATCGACACACGCGCATTGACCCGACGTATTCGTGAAAAAGGGGCTCAACAGGCAGTGTTGTCAACAATACCCCAGGAACATAAGGAACTAATTCGTAAAGCACAAAACTCCCCAGGGTTGGTGGGCAGAGACTTGGTGAAAGAAGTCACTTGCCAGGAGCCCTATGACTGGGAAGATGGTGAATGGGAAATCCTTAACGGTGAAACCTTGCTCAAATCAAAAGTGGATAAAAATCACTATGTAGTTGTCTACGATTTTGGAATAAAGAGGAATATATTACGAATGCTAGTTGAATCCGGTTGCCGTGTGAGGGTTGTTCCTGCATCCACTCCACCTGAAGAGGTGCTGGCATTAAAACCTGACGGAGTATTTTTATCCAATGGTCCTGGGGACCCTGAAGGTGTACCGTATGCGATTCAAAATGTTAAGTTTCTCCTGGGTAAAATCCCGATTTTTGGTATTTGCCTGGGTCATCAAATTCTAAACCTGGCTTTAAATGGAAAAACATTCAAACTTCGATTTGGACATCATGGGGGAAACCAACCTGTAATGGATACTCCTACTGGAAAAGTAGAAATCACATCTCAGAACCATGGGTTTGCTGTGTCTCAGGACTCTGTTGACTCTTCAGTTGATGTGACTTCTATAAACCTCAACGACCAAACTATTGAGGGTATAAGCCATAAAGAATGGCCTGTTTTTTCAGTTCAGTACCACCCTGAAGCTTCGCCCGGCCCACATGACTCCAGTCATCTTTTTAAGCGATTCACACAACTCATGAAAGAAGGAGTTTGATGCTCAAGGAAAACTTAGAGCAGCTCTTCGAGTTTATTGCTCAACATATCCCCGCAGAACAAATCATGCAGGCCAAGAATGAATACCAGCAGACGACCGGGGAAATTTATGAAGATGACAACTCATACAATACAAGAATGGCGTTGTTTCTGGAATGGTACCTTTTAGACAATTACATGCCCGGAACTCAAAGAACTATTCTGGAAAATATTATTGAGGGAAATCAATCCTCTTGGTCTCAAAGTCATTTGGAAGCATGCCAGGACATCACAAATAATATTCAGGCGCTTTTTGAGGTTAAAAAAGTTCGCGACAACTCGGTAACGGTTTTAGATTTGTTCAAAGACGAAAAATACATGGTTGATGAAGATGACTCAAAACTGGTATTCAGAAAAAACGATATTTTTCAAGGCCGGATTGTTCCTCATCAAGGTAAATGGAATTTCACCGGGTACTTCTGCTTTCACCCCAGCAAAGCACAACACTATTTAAAAGATGAAGCAAAAAAGATCTACTTGCTCCAACGAACCTGGCAGAAAGAACTCGCTGGCCTTGAGAAAGAGTTGTCAAAGAAAGAAAAAGTCTCGTCAAAGAACTCCAAATATATTGAGAAAATCAAAACTAAAGTTGAACACACGGATTTTGGCCCGAAAAGAGAAAAGTTGATAAGTGAACTCTTAGTTCTAGAAGAGAATGGTAATGTTATGGCCGTCAGCACTCAAGAAACTGAAAAGAAAATTTCCCGTTTAAAGGTTGATACCATAAAACTTGAAGGTCGAAAACTAAGTTCAGAGTTGATCAATAAGCTGGCTTATATGAATTTGAAATGGGAACGCTCCAGACAAATAGAAATCTCTGATATATATAAAAATAATAATGCCTAAACGAACTGACATTAAAAAAATTCTTCTTATAGGTGCCGGCCCTATTGTTATCGGTCAAGCTTGCGAATTTGACTATTCTGGTACTCAGGCTTGTAAATCCCTAAAGGAAGAAGGTTATGACGTTATTCTGGTAAATAGTAATCCTGCTACCATTATGACTGACCCCGAATTTGCAGATCGCACATACATTGAACCCGTTACTCCTGAAGTGGTTGAAAAAATAATTGCACGTGACAGGCCTGATGCATTGCTCCCAACAATGGGCGGTCAGACAGCATTGAATGTAGCTTTGGCTCTGGATAAAAACGGGATTCTGGATAAATTTAATGTGGAGTTGATCGGTGCTGATGTTGACACAATCAACAAAGCGGAGGATCGCAATCTATTTAAAGCAGCTATGGCTGACATTGGGCAGAAAGTTCCACCCAGTGGACATGCTGAGACATTAGCTGAAGCCTGGAAAGTTGTTGAGGAGACCGGGTTTCCCGCAATTATTCGGCCCTCATTTACATTAGGAGGAACTGGTGGAAGTATCTCCTATTCTAAGGATGATTTTGAATCTCTTGTTGAGTTTGCCCTTATTGCAAGCCCTGTCAAGCAGGTGTTGATCGAAAAATCTCTTATTGGTTGGAAAGAGTACGAATTAGAAGTGATGCGGGACGTCAAAGATAATGTCGTCATAATCTGTTCAATAGAAAACCTGGATCCAATGGGTGTCCATACTGGAGACAGTATAACCGTTGCACCGGCCCAAACTCTTAGCGACAAAGAATACCAAATAATGCGAAACGCGGCGATTGATATTATTCGGGAAATTGGTGTTGAGACAGGTGGCTCGAATATCCAATTTGCTATCAATCCCAAAACCGGCGAGATGATTGTTATTGAGATGAACCCTCGCGTATCCAGAAGCTCAGCTTTAGCGTCTAAGGCTACTGGATTTCCCATTGCAAAGTTTGCGGCCAAGTTGGCGGTTGGCTATTCTCTGGATGAAATCAAGAATGATATCACTCAGGTTACCCCTGCTTCTTTTGAACCGACTCTGGATTATTGTGTGGTTAAAATACCACGTTTTACGTTTGAGAAATTTTTCCAAACGGAGCCAATCCTATCGACACAAATGAAATCTGTCGGCGAGGTTATGTCCATTGGTCGTACTTTTAAGGAAGCGCTGCAAAAATCCATTCGTTCAACTGAAACCGGATTTTATGGTTTTGAAGAAAAGTTTCGTTTCAGCCTGAATCAAATTGGTTTATCTCCAGAACAGCAAAAAGAAAAACTTTTGGCCGCTTTGATAATCCCTTTTTCAGATAGACTCTGGCATGTAGCCGCCGCTTTGCGAAGAGGTATCTCCATCGATCAAATTTATCAAATCACAGGCATTGACCCATGGTTTCTTGATAACATCAATACCCTCATAAATTTCGAGATAAAAGTAATAGCTTTAAATGACATTTCCAACCTGGATGATGAAACTCTTTTAAACGCAAAAGAGTTGGGTTTTTCTGATATTTATCTGGCTGGGCTTTTAAATTGTGATGAAAAAGATATTTTTCAGCGTCGTTGCGAGGCAAAAATTTATCCTGTCTATAAGCGCGTCGATACTTGTGGAGCTGAGTTCGAGGCTTTCACACCCTATCTATACTCTACCTATGAGGAAGAATGCGAAGCCGATATAACGCAAAGAAAAAAGATCATGATTCTTGGTGGAGGTCCCAACAGAATTGGTCAGGGAATTGAGTTTGACTATTGCTGTGTTCACGCATCTTTTGCCCTGAAGGAGGATGGCTATGAAACGATCATGGTCAATTGTAATCCAGAAACAGTGAGTACAGACTATGACACCTCTGACAGGCTTTATTTTGAGCCTTTGACTTATGAAGATGTCATAAATATCGCAAGGGTCGAAAAACCAGATGGCGTGATTGTTCAACTTGGAGGTCAAACCCCATTAAAACTCGCACTGGATTTGATGAATTCTGGAGTGCCTATCATTGGAACAAATCCTGTTGACATTGATCGCGCCGAAAACAGAAAATTATTTAAAGAAGTACTGGAAAAACTGGGACTTCACCAACCTGCTAATGGAACCGCTGTATCCTATCAGGAAGCTCGTGAAATCGCTGAAGAAATTGGCTACCCCGTAGTGGTTCGCCCTTCTTATGTTTTGGGAGGAAGAGCAATGGAAATTGTTTATAGTCAGGATCGCCTCGAATATTATATGCAACACGCGGTTAAAGCATCTCCCGAACATCCAGTGCTGATAGATGATTTTCTCTCCGATGCCATAGAGATAGATGTTGATGCCATTTCTGATGGACAGGATGTTGTGATTGGTGGAGTGATGGAACATATCGAAGAAGCTGGAATACATTCTGGCGACAGCGCCTGCTCCTTGCCTGCATTTTCTCTTTCACCTGAAACGATTGCTGAAATAAAAATTCAGACCTGTGCATTGGCACGAGAGCTTAAAGTTATTGGACTGATTAATATTCAGTTTGCAGTCAAGGATGAAACTATTTATATCATAGAGGTTAATCCTCGAGCATCACGCACAATTCCCTTTGTAAGTAAAACTATTGGAGTTCCTTTGGCAAAAATTGCTGCCAGAGTCATGGCCGGTAAAAGCTTGAAGGAGCTAGGCTTTACAAAGGAAATAAATTTTTCTCATATTGCCGTAAAAGAATCTGTTTTTCCCTTTAATAAATTTCAGGATGTAGATGTCTTATTAGGTCCTGAAATGAAATCTACCGGTGAAGTCATGGGGATCGACACTCAATTTGGTCGAGCTTTTGCAAAATCACAATTGGCGACCGGGATCAAGCTTCCTCTGAAAGGCACTGCTTTTATCAGCGTTAGAGATTCTGACAAACAAAAAACCGTTGTCATTGGAAAAGAGCTGCAGAAATTAGGCTACCGTTTAATCGCAACTCAAGGCACAGCTGATTATCTAAAAAAGAATGGGGTTGAAGTCGAATCCATTAATAAAGTCAAAGAAGGGTCTCCGCATATTGTCGAAGCCATAGAGGCAAAAAAAGTAGCTATTGTTATCAATACAGTATTTGGTGAACAATCAATAAAGGATTCCTTCTCCCTCAGGAGAAGCTCCCTAAATCAGAACTTGCCCTATTGCACGACTATGGCTGGCGCATTGGCTTTGATGGGTGCTTTGAAAGCCATCAAGGAAGATGACTTAACAATTAGATCCATACAGGAGTATGGGACAACACTCTGAGCTCACTCTGGTCAATTAACTGAGCGGATTCCATGAAAATCCCACCAAGGCACCTTCTCTTCTTCTTGCTTTGCCGGAATATTATTCTTCGGTGAAAGCCCTCCTCTCCCTACAGAAGTCATCGAACGGACTAAAAATCCTGTCTCAAAATTCTTTCCTGCTAGAGACATAGCTTTTGCCGCCCCCTCCCACGCTTGTAGTATTTGAATGACTCCAATTTTCACATAAACATCCCCCAGGTCCGCTGATGTGTAAGGGTCTTTCAGTTTTAACCCTACGGTATCAACCTGAAACAGGTCTCCAATACGTACTCCATTTGACGTGCCAATGTTGATCAATATTTCTTCTTCGACTAAGGATTTTTCTCCCTTTTCTCCCGGGATGACTTTTGTTTTGGTAGCAATTATTTCTCCCTCCAATGGAAGGTGGTCTATCTTGTCAGAAATATATGCTCTAAGAGAGTGTTTTAAAGAATTTAACGCAGAGTTCATAGAGCTTAAATCATCACTTCCGTTCATGTCTGTTGAACTCATCTTTTTTATAGAGAAAGGTTGAGTCCCCAACCGTGAAACTTTTCTAAAAGTTTTTTCATGTAGAACTCTTCCTGTACTATGTTGCACCAATTCGATATGAACCTCTACTTCGGCATTTTCTCTGACATCAGATTTCAGAGAAGTCACGGAATCACCCATTCTATTATCAGGTAGGAATTTGACAACCTTACCTCTAATTTCAGTGAAGATTGATTTATGAACTTTTTCACCCAGCGAAGCAGGCCAAAATGGATCATCATCCATAGGTATCATCGCCGACATCTTTTTTTTTGGGGATTTCATCATCTTAGGTTCCGTATTTTGAATAAATTTTATCTCAGGAAAGCTCGATTTTCTAGAATCAAAAATAGCTGGCTCTACTTGATTTTCTTCTGAAGTTGGATTGCCGCTATTCATCAACTTTTGCACATTATTAGATATTGAAATCAGTTGAATACTTTCCTGATCCATGAGTTCCTGACTCAACAATTCTGAAATAATAATCCCCGGATCATAGGGTTTATTCCATTTGGCAGGATTCTGGAACTGCCCCACCAACACCTTTCTTTTATAAAATGCATGGACAGGACTAGAAAAAAATGAAATAAAAAGCACCAAAACGATTAATTCCAAGCAACATTTAGTTTTCATAGTATTTTATCGCTAATAAATATTTGAGTTATATTGTATATCGACCAATTTCCTTAATTCTATATCATCATTCCGTCAAATTTTGGCTTCAGGTAGTGTAAATTTATTATCTGATTACTTGACCCCACCTTTTTCAACCAGTACAATTCACCGGATGAAAAATATCACGCCCATAATTTTATTCGTTACCTTATTTTTATCTCCTCAGGTCCTATTTGGTGCTGATTTGCCTTCAGATATGGTTCCGATTAAGGCTGGTTGCTTCATGATGGGCACCAATGACAACTATATTTATGAAGATGACGATGATAATGCCCGTGAAAAACCTGCACATCAAGTGTGCTTGGATGCATTTTATATGGACCGGTTTGAGGTGACACAAAGTAAATGGGATGCGGTGATGAAAATCAACCGTTCTGTCTTTCACAAACCGGATCAACCTATTACCCATGTAAACTGGCGTGAGGCACGACACTATTGCAAAAAAATTGGTCGCAGACTTCCCACAGAAGCTGAATGGGAATATTCTGCTAGAGCTGGGAATCAAACGCGTTTTCCATGGGGGAATGAGGTTGACGATGATTATTTATGGTATGCAGCAAACTCTTCTCGAGAACCTGCAAGTGTTGGTCAAAAAAAGCCCAATGCATGGGGTCTTTATGACATGGTTGGAGGTGTTTGGGAATGGGTCGAAGACTGGTATTCCAAGGATTACTACAAAAATAGTCCCACTAAAAACCCCAGAGGGCCTGTTCGGCAAAGTTTTAGGGTTATTCGTGGTAACTCATGGATGAGCGAAGAACAATATCTGCGTGTAACATCCCGCCATCGTGGTTTGTCCGATCCAACTGATTCCTATTGGGTGGGTGTCCGCTGTGCAATGTCCCCTTAAGGGGTTGAATCTTGTCTCCAAAAAACATAGCCCGCCTATACCAAAAACTTTCCAACCATCTTTCAGATGCTAAATCTGAGCTTTTATTCAAAAATCATTTTGAGTTGTTGATTGCGGTTATTTTAAGTGCTCAGTCAACAGATAAAACTGTCAACAAAGTTACCCCCACCCTTTTTTCTTTGTGCCCTACTCCAGTTGAAATGCAGGATCTTGGACAGTCCAGACTTGCAACAATTATAAAACCCATTGGGTTGGCACCTGCTAAATCTAAAAACATTATAAATACCTGCAAAATCATTTTGGAAAAACACGAAGGACAAGTTCCTGGCACCCGGGAAGAACTGGAGAACCTTCCTGGTGTGGGCCGTAAAACAGCTAATGTAGTATTGAATGAGGGTTTTGACGTACCTACAATCGCTGTAGACACACATGTGTATCGAGTCGCAAACCGAACAGGATTAGCCCCAGGTAAAACTGTATTGGCCACTGAATTAAAACTTTTAGAAGTAACTCCTGAAAAGTGGTTAAAGAATGCTCACCATTATCTCATTCTTCATGGCAGATACACGTGTACAGCTAAGAATTTTGATTGCCAGAAATGTGTTATCAAAAATGAATGTAGTTATACTGACAAAGTGAATGTTTGAAACATATGAAACTCCCAAAAAATGATATTAAGATAATTTTCACACGACTCCACACACAACTGCATGAGGATGCGTTCGCAATGGATCTTCCTCTTATAACCCCAGACAAAAATTATTCTTTGGTGAAATTTGTACTGGGAGAGGGAAATAAACACAAGGCATTGATATCAGCGGGAATTCATGGTGATGAACCCAGTGGTGTGGAAACCATCTGCGCTTTTCTTGAAACTAACCAATTTGAAAAATTCTCAGATGAGTGGGAGTTGACCTTTCTACCTTGCATTAACCCTTATGGATATGAATATGGCTCAAGAGAAAACCAGGATGGCAAAGACCTGAATAGACTATTCAGACATACTGATCCGCCAGTTGAAGTAGAATTTGTAAAAACAGTCCTCGAAAAAACATATGAATTAACCATTGAGTTACATGAAGACTTTATGAGTACCGGCTACTACCTTTATCAATCGGGAACTCACCCAGAAGATGACTATTCAGGACAAGAAATCCTGCGACAAGTAAAGGACATCATGCCTATTAATCTAAACGAAGAAATAGATGGTCGCTCTGCTCAAGCGGGGATTATGATTCAGGAAGATGACTATAGATCTATGGATTGGTGGCCCATGGCTTTATATGCCCTCTCTAAAGGGACTAGAAGGTGTCTGACCTTAGAGACAGCAACCAACTTCTCAATGGACATACGGGTAGAGGCTCATTTGACTGCTATCGATACAGCATTGAAATATTTTTCAGAG
>JAJDBI010000226.1 GCA_029261435.1 Nitrospinaceae bacterium | reverse complement strand
GGTGGTGCCTCTAGCTCAGGTGGAGGAGTCATAGCTACGGTTCAAGGAGAAAAAATTTTTCAGGGCGAATACGATCGCACCTTTAATAACCTTGTAGATTTTTACCGCCAACAGTTCAGAAATCAGTTTTCCGATGAGATGATCAAAAAACTCGACCTGAAAACTCAGGCCCTGGAAGCCTTAATCCAGAAAAAAATATTACTACAAGAAGCTGAGAATCAAAACTTGAGAGTCAGTGATGCTGAGTTGATCTCCCATATCCAGGGTTTACAGGTATTCCAAAGTGATAAAAAATTTAGTGAAAAATCCTATCGAAATTATCTGCAGTTTCAGCGGGTAACCCCTGGTGAATTTGAAGATAATCAACGTGAAAACCTGATATTAACCAAGTTGGAAAAACTATTTGGAACCAGCTCTAAAGTTTCACAAAGTGAAATCCAGGAAGCCTTCAGAAACGAAGAAGAAAAATCCAAGCTGGACTACGTACGATTTAATGACGATCACTTTCAAGCCGATAAAACTTTTTCCGATCAGGAACTCAATGATTTTTTTCAAACTAATAAAAAACAGTTTGAAATACCATCACAAATCCAGGTTGAATATATAAAAATTGAGCCCAAAGCCTATCTTGCTGAAATTAAACCTCGAGACGAAGACATCGAGGATTATTATCAGACCAAGATCGCTGACTTTCGCGTTAAGAAAATGTATCGCGCCAGCCACATACTCACCCATGTAAAATCATCAGAAATTGAAGGAGATGCTTCTACTGAAGAGAAACAGAAACAGGCTGAAGAAAAAGCAAAAGCCCGAGCCACAGAACTTCTGGGAAAAGTTAAAGCTGGCGCTGATTTCGGCGAAGTAGCAAAAAAACACTCCGACGACCCCGGCTCAGGGTCCCAGGGAGGAAGCCTTGGAGAGTTTCCCAAAGGGACCATGGTCTCGGCTTTTGAATCCGCTCTGGATAAACTTGCAATCGGTGCAATTAGCCAACCCGTTTTAACTCCTTTTGGGTATCACATCATCAAACTGGAAAGCCGGACAGAAGAACGGTTCAAACCGCTGGAGGAAGTCCGCGAAGAAGTCATTCAAGCTTTAAAGAAAATCAAGGCTCGACAAAAAGTCAGAAGAACGGCCAAACACATTTATCAAGATGCAGAAAAAACTGGAGATCTTAAATCAGCTGCTGAAAAGAATCAGGCCCAGACAGTCACCAGCGAATTCTTTTCCAGAGCAGACCATAATCTTCCGGAAATCGGCAACCAGCCTCAATTCTTCAATACCGCTTTCAGCATAGAAGAAAACAAGGTCAGTCAGCCAATGCACACTCAAGAAGCATCTTTCATTTTAAAACTCGCTGGCAATAAAGAAGCCTATCTCCCAGAATTGAAAGAAGTCAGAAAACCTGTCGAAGAAGCTTTAACTGAACGCGTCAATGAGGAGAAAACCTCATCCAAATTTAAGGAACTGGAACAAAGGCTTGCGCAGGAAAAGGATTTGGAGAAAATCATCAAGGGCTTGGACTTAAGCGTAAAGCATACACCGTTCTTCAGTATGGCAGATTCCATCCCAGGGATTGGCAACATTCAAGAGATTAAAGAAAAAGCTTTGGCTATGAAGGTGGGCGATACTTCTTCCGCAAAAGTGAGAAATCGTTTCTACCTGTTTAAACGAACAGATAAGGAGGACGCCGGCGAACCCGACAAAGAACAAGCACAAAAAATCATCAAACGAATCAAACAGGAAAAAAGCCGCCAAACGTTTCAGGAGTGGGTTGATAACCTGAAAGCTCGTGCGGATATCATGATCGACCAAACCCTGATGTGATTTTCGGTTCACACTGCCCCCGACACACCCTGCAAATTTTAAGTTATAGAGTTTTCTTATACAAACGGTGAATTCTCAGGATTTTGTTTGTCAATGACTCGACATCTTCAGCAATAACCCTGATCATCTCTTCCTTTCTTATTCCACCCAGATCATAAATAATATCCGGCACTGAGCCGTAATCTGTAAGTGCTTTTTGGGTGCCCCACTCCAGGGAAGACCCTTCTCGAACTCTTACTTTTTTAGGTTCATCGGCTCTATCAAAGCAAGCGATCTTGAACTTGAGGCGCCGACATATTTTCAACAGTTCATCCGTGTATTTAATATTCATAACAGCGCGTTTTTCCGGGTCACGACGCATTACCGTCAATACAATATTAGCAACATGGCGGGACCCTCCAAACTCAGGTTCAGCTCCCGTAAAAATATCTTCCCCATTTTTAATAACCCGTCCGGGAATGGCAAGAACATCCTCATGATATTTAGCGCCACTCAGTGCCAAACCAATATTAGTTTGAACCTCGGGAACCAATTCTCCAATTCTCTCTTCTCGAAATATCCGTAACGCCCGATTCATGCCTGCCATCACCTGGGATTTTTCATTTTCTCGATACAGTGAGGATAACGGCTCGACACTGGCTTTGCCATTTCCAGAAATCACTTCGCCTAGAATGGCTCTTCCAATAAAATTCTTAGCATCAATTACCGCTGGAAGAACCTTTTTACCTGTAGCCAGTCCCGCTGTGATCGCAGATGAAAAAACACAACCTGTTCCATGTGGGTCCGACTCTGACAACCTGTCTGAGCTTAAAATCTCCAAGCCACTATTATCTAGAAACAGATCCTCGGGTTTTCCTTTCAGATGTCCGCCTGTAATCACTACCGCCCGTACTCCTGATTTTAGAATTTTGCGTGCAGCGCGTTTTCTATCTGCTGGCAGTCGTATTTTGATTCCAGATAATATTTCAGCCTCTTTAATATTCGGGGTTACAAGATGCGCCAATGGGAACAAACGTTCCTTCATCACCTCAACTCCGGCCGGGGTGAGGAGTTTTTTTCCTGAAGAAGAAAACATAACGGGATCAACAACCAGGTTTTTAACCCTATAACGTTTAACCAGAAAAGCCACCCGGTCAACAATTTGTTCATTTCCCAGCATACCTGTTTTTACAGCCTGACATTTGCCATCCTCCAAAACTGATTTCAACTGGCTTTCTACAACACTAAACGGCAAATCATCCACGGCCTGAACACCAAAGGTATTCTGGGAAGTGATAGAGGTGATCACCGTTTTGCCAAAAACCCCCAGGGCGGAAAATGTTTTGAGGTCAGCTTGAATGCCAGCACCTCCACCAGAATCTGATCCGGCTATCGTCAAAGCTACTGCGGTTTTGTCAGACATAAATAGATCTCTTGAGTGTAAGGAAATAAGGAGGGTTTAATGTAACAGACCGTCTAGAAATCTGGCAATAAAATATTGGGTGTTCTTCAGGCAACCGTAACAGATTTTGCAAGAGACCGGGGTTTGTCTATATTACGCTTCAGAGAGGTGGCGGTAAAGTATGCAAACAACTGACCAATGACCAGTTGAATAAGGGGTGCTGTCAACGGAGGAACTTTGGGAAGAATTAACTCTTCACTGTATAAATCTGAGTTTTTCCCCTGTTCAGTGAAATGAATTCCCAGAACAAAACCCGACCGGGCCCGAATTTCCTCTACACTATGCATAGTAGCTTCATAAAGCACCTTATCTTCAGGAGGTGGGACAAACACTATCGAAGACACATCATCATCAATCATAGCCAGGGTTCCATGCTTTAAAAATCCGCCCGGCATTCCTTCTGCGTGAACGTAAGCAACCTCTTTCATTTTCAAAGCAGATTCCAAGGCAATGGGATAGTAAACTCCTCGCCCCAAATAAAGCCAGTTACGAGTCCCTGAATACTTATGCGCCAGACGATGAATAAAACCGGATCGTTCATTCAAAATTCCCTGAATAATTTCAGGAAGCTCCCTCAAAGATTGCAAATGCTGATTATAGATTTTTCGGGTGATCACCTTCTTTTTTAAAGCAAGCTTCATGGCCAATACAGTGAGCACCACCATTTGCGATAACGCGGCCTTGGTACTGATCACACAGATTTCAGGACCTGAACCCTGCAGGACTACTTTATCAACCAGTCGAGCAATTGAAGAACCCATTACATTGACAACCGCCGCTGTTCGGGCTCCCTTCAACTTGGCATGCTTCAATGCCGATAAGGTGTCAAAGGTCTCACCGGATTGTGAAGCGCAAAAAAACAGAGATTCTTTATTCACAATGGCCAATGCCATAAACTCATCGGAGCTGATAGAAGGGAAAAATTCCTGCGCCAACTTCGAAAAAACATATTTGGCATATTTCGCCACGTAAAAAGTAGTTCCCACACCCAGCAAATAAGAGTTTTCGGATTCCGCAAACAAGTCAACAATCTCATCCAGCCCTGACTCCTCGAGATCTAAAGCATTGGAAATGGTTTGGGGCTGTTCATAAATTTCCTTGAGCATGTAATGAGGGTAGCCTCCTTTTTTGGAAGTCTCGCTATCCCATTCAATTTTAGTAATGGGTTTTGTTACTTCTTCCTTGCTCAAAAGGTCCTTCACGACATAAGTATCTCGAGAAAGGATGGCATATTCCCCATCATCCAAAATCACAGCATTCTTGGTGTGGTCGATGAAAGCATTGAAATCAGAACCAACAAACTTGATTTCATCACCGATCCCCAGCATCAGTGGTGATTCCTTTTTCGCGCAAAAAATCTGTTCGGGAAGATAAGAGGAAATAAGCGCAATGGCATAAGTTCCTTCAATGAGATTCAGCATTTTCAAAAAAGCTTTTTCCACATTGCGGCTGCGCTTGTAAAACTTTTCTAAAAGGTGGGCAAGGACTTCGGTATCGGTTTCAGAAGAAAACTTAAAGCCTTCTTTTTGCAGTTGGGCTTTCAAGGGACGATAATTTGAAATAATCCCATTATGGACCACCGCGAAATTACCATCACGGGAAGTGAACGGATGCGTGTTCTCTTGCGTCACTTTTCCGTGCGTGGCCCAGCGGGTATGGGCAATACCTATCTTACTTTTGTGTTGCAGAACATTATGCTTACGATAAAACTCTTCCACACCTCCAATATCTTTTTTGATGAGGAGACGTGATTTATTAATCAAAGCGACACCACAAGAATCATAACCCCTGTACTCAAGGTTTCTGATTCCTTCAAAAAGAAGCTCAGAAATATTTTTTAATCCAACAGCACCGCTGATTCCACACATATTCTTCCTGTTATTTTTGTTTTACTGAGTAACAAGCGGGAATAGTTTTACCAGGTGCGATCACCGTGCCGGGCTGAAGAGTATTCCCAGCCCCAACAACAACCCCGTCACCTAAAAAAGCACCCAATTTTTTCATTCCCGTTTTTATGGGCCCTTTCCCGTTTTTCACAGAAATAGGTTTCCAATCTACATTTCTGTTCACGGTCATACACCCTGCCCCCATATCCACATTTTCACCTAATACACTGTCGCCAATAAAAGAAAGTCGACCTATCTGCGTATTATCCATCACCACACAGTTTTTTAATTCTACACCGCTACCCACCGAACAGTTTTTAGCAACAGAGGTATAACTCCTGACAAGAGAGTTGTTACCAATATAGCTTCCTTCTCCAATGCAACAGGGCCCTTCCAGCACAGCACCCGATTTAATGACTGCCCCTGGCTCGACCCGGACAATCCCCTGCAAAGTCACATTTGCTTCCAGTGTCGCGGTTTTGGCAATAGAGGTCTCTTGCCACGAATCCATGATCATCTTATTTGCCGTCAAAATTTCCCATGGGTATACCACGTCCAGCCAGTCATCCTCCCACATCGAAGCACGTAGTCCCTCTCCTGCCACCACCTTTTTCAACGCCTTCTCCATAGAATTTCC
>JAJDBI010000225.1 GCA_029261435.1 Nitrospinaceae bacterium | reverse complement strand
GCGATGCCTTTTTCCTGAAAGGTCAACTTCCCCATAACCAGGGCTTTTTGTTTTAGTGCTTTTCGTGCTCGATCGATGTTTTGAATGTCTGAGGGAAACAAGACTTTCAAGGCCACCCACCCACCTGCAAACAGGAGAATCACTAGTGGAAAGCTCAACTTGGTGTATTGCAAAATCCCCAGAGTTTGTTGCCCCGCTGTGGCTTTTTCCAGCATCTCTACGCCGAGTAGCACTCGTCCGCCACCGAGCACAGTCATAGCCCCTCCGATGATGCAACCCCAGGCCATGGCAAAGTACATGGATTTTCCAAAGACAGAATTATCCCGTTTCAAATTTAAGGACTGTGCGATTTCGTGAATGACGGGAAACAGGATGACAGCAACGGCATGTTCAGACATGAAGCACGAACTGAATGCTGCAAAGCAATAGGTAGAGGTGACCAATTGTCCGGGTGATCCGCTCCAGTGCTCCATAATCCATATAGAAATACGGGTGCTGAGACCACAGGCGATCATCGCCGCTGACAGGATGAAAACCCCGAGTATAAAGAAGACGGCTTTGTTACCAAAATAACTATAAGCCTGGGAGGCCTCCATGATGCCCAGAAGCGGTACTGAGGCGATGGCCAGCAGGCTGGTGATTGACAGAGGAATGAGATTGGTTGACCAAAGACTGACACAGAGAATAAAGAGGCACAGAACTTTATAGCCTTCCGGTGACAGGTCGTTGGGGCCTTCGAATCCCAGCAACAGGGCAAAAACACCGAAAAACAAGGCTAGCAATATATACCGGCGCAGGCGGTCAAAAATTACGATCCACAGAGGACGTCTATCGACAAAAATCTGCGGGCTATTTAAGTGTGAATCGGTCATAACAAATAAAAAAGGTTGAAGCTGGAAACAGGTGTAATTAGAGGATGATAACCCGCTGATAGTTAAAGAGCTATAGCAAACTTGCCCTGAAACACGATAATCGCAGATTTTTTGTAAGAGGAACTACTCAACCAGTACAGGGGTTTGTAAGCTGGAGGGTTTGGCTGTTGTGGGTTCGGCATTTGCGGGGACTTGATCAATGACCCACAAGTCGCAGGTGCCGCAGGTGTCGCGGTAGTTTTCACGAAAATGATCAAATTTTTGATTTTTCCAGATATTTCCCAGGCTTTCATTGAGGAGGTTGCCCATTTTTGCATTGGGCAGGAGACAGCAGGGGGTCACATTGCCTTCACGGGTGACGTAAGCATAGTCAAAGGTTTTCAGGCAATATTGTCCTGATCGGTGCAGCTTTTTTCTTAACAGGCGATAAAAGAATCGGGTTAATCCATTGGAAACCGAATATTGTAACCAGTCGAGTTGAATGCCACTTGAACGAGCAATCTCATCGGCTTTCAGGAAGATGAATCGTTCTTCTCTGGAGTCGGGACGCTTGAGATTAGGGCGAAACTGCCTATCTAGTCGACCCACATTTACGGTGTCACATCCTATTCTGGCTCCGTAACGAATGACATCGTAAAGATCATTTTCACAGTCCATATGTAAAGTGGCTTGCAGTCTTACACCCATGCTCCCGGGTTTTCTGCCTTTCACCACCGCTTCGATATTTTCGTAAACCTTGTTACTGGTATGGCCTTCAACAACGGTTTCGTTGCCGTTGATGCTGTCGATGGAGAAAGTAATTGCATCCACGCTGGAACTCAAGATGTCATCGACCATCGAGGGTTTCGTGAACAGGCCGTTGGAGGTGATCATCACTCGATGACCGCGTTCCTTGCAGTATGCGATCATATCGAAAACCTGTGGGTGAATGAAGGGTTCTCCCCAACCGGTCAAGGTGATATTTTCGCGGTGGTCCAATTTATCCACTACAGCAGTGAAATGAGACCAGCTCATATGTTCCAGTTCGATCCCGAGATCTTCCCTCTGGCACATGGGGCAATCCATATTGCAACGATTGGTGATTTCAATCTGAACCTGCCGGGGGCGTATAGGGATTTTATAGCGTATTCGATCGAGGGTTTCTTTGATGAGTTTGATCATTTTATTTTCCGGGATGTACAGGGCTTATTGTGGCCCTAATAAATTCATTTTACGCAAAAAAAACAAGGAAATAAAAATTTTATATGGTTTGGCAGTTTTCAATGGTATCTTACCTATTCATAGCCTTTTCGGAAGTTTAAAAGAAAAACTAAAGCCCTTGCGGGGTTATTATCCGCTTTGATGAGGAACTTGTTTAATGGGAATGACGATTACAGAAAAGATATTAGCCGCACACGCGGGTAAAGAGTCGGTTGTACCTGGTGATAATATCTGGGTAGATGTCGATGTGTTGATGACTCATGACGTTTGTGGGCCGGGTACTTTTGCGATTTTTAAAAAGCAGTTTGGCGAAAACGCCAAAGTTTGGGACCGGGACAAGGTGGTGATCATTCCGGATCACTTTATCTTTACCAAGGACACCCATGCCAATAGAAATATAGACATCCTTCGCCAGTTTGTGAAGGAGCAGTCCCTGCCGCATTATTTTGATGTGGGGACGGATAGATATAAAGGAGTGTGCCACCTCGCGCTGGCTCAGGAAGGTTTCAATCGACCTGGCGAAGTTTTGTTTGGCACGGACTCCCACACGAGCACTTCGGGTGCATTCGGTATGTTTTCCACGGGTATCGGTAACACCGATGCGGCATTTATTCTGGGTACTGGGAAACTCTGGGTCAAAGTTCCTGAGTCCATGTGTTTTGAATTTACCGGCACGTTCCCCGAACATGTTATGGCCAAGGATGTGATTCTCAATGTCATTGGCGACATCGGGGTGGATGGTGCGACCTACCGAGCGATGGAATGGCGAGGCGAAGCGGTCATGAGCCTGTCGATGGAAGAGCGCATGACTCTCTGTAATATGGCGATTGAGGCGGGTGGGAAAAATGGCATCATCGAAGCTGATGAGGTGACCACCAATTATGTCAAGCAGAGAACCGATGCTCCTTACACTATTTACAAGTCGGATGACGACGCGCAGTATTTTTTCAAGAAAACCTACAATGCCAGTGAGATGGAACCGATTGTGGCCAAGCCGCATTCTCCCGATAACAAAGCCAAGGTCAGCGAGTGCGTGGATGTGAGGCTTGACCGAGCTTATATCGGATCTTGCACAGGCGGAAAACTCACAGACTTCATGGCAGCGGCCCGTCTCTTGAAGGGAAAGAAAGTGCAGATAGATACTTTCATTGTTCCTGCTACCCGCGAAGTCGAACAAGACTTGTACAAGGAAAAAATTGGTGGAGAAACGCTGGTAGACATTTTTAAAAATGCTGGAGCCTACCTGGGTGATCCCTCCTGTGCTGCTTGTCTTGGAGGACCGCAAGATACCTTTGGTCGAGCCAAGGACAATCAAGTGGTGATCTCGACGACCAACCGGAACTTTCCAGGGCGCATGGGTTCTAAACAGTCGCATGTTTATCTGGCTTCGCCTTATACAGCAGCGGCTTCTGCCCTGACCGGACACATTACTAATCCCGCTGAATTTATCTATAACTAAAATCATAAAAATAAAATGAATAAAGTGATTGAAGGTGTTGCCTATGTTCTGGGGAATGATGTTGATACGGATCAGATCATTCCTGCCGAACATCTTGTCTACAGTTTGAGTGATCCCGAAGAGCGCAAGAATTACGGTAAGTTTGCTTTGTCAGGAGTCCCTGCCGACCAGGCGGGTCTTCCGGATGGAAAAATCCCTTTTACAGAAAACGGGCAGAGTGAGTCAAAGTATTCCATCATTATAGGGGGCAGAAATTTTGGTTGTGGGTCCTCTCGAGAGCATGCTCCGGCTTGCATGGAAATTGCCGGAGTTCGGGCGGTCGTTGCAGAATCATACGCGCGCATTTTTTACCGCAATTCGGTGGATGGTGGATTTTTCATTCCTTTTGAGAGCGTCAAACGCATGGTCGAAGAGATCAAAACGGGGGATGATCTGGTCATTGATTTGAATGCGAGCACTCTCACTAACAGCTCCAGCAATAAAACCTATGAGTTGAAATCGTTGGGTGAGGTGATTGAGATTATTGAAGCGGGTAATATTTTTGAGTATGCCCGGAAAACAGGAATGATTCCATCCGCTTGAACCCGGTTTGGTTTTCTTGCCGTAAATGGTTTATTGATTTGGTGGATGAATATGCGTTTCGAAGCAGCTTCTGAAAGCTCTATGTTCAAGTTTTGGTTTTTCCTGTTGATGTTGCCGCTTTTAGGTTTTGGGGTCTCTGGAGCTTCAAAGGTGGAAGCGGGAGAAATGATCCTGATTCCTGAAGGTCCCTTCACTATGGGAAGCTCTGATGAAGATATCTTGTGGGCGGCAAAGCAATTTCACTCCGAGTCCCTCGATTGGTATCGCGATGAAACACCAGCGCATAGTGTGACTTTATCTGCTTTTAAAATTGACAAGTATGAGGTCACTGTAGGGGATTACAAGCTATTTATGGGAGCGACAGGTAAGCCGGCTCCACGTGAGTTTGTCAATGCCCGGTTGAATCATCCTCGTCAGCCGGTGGTGAGTGTTACCTGGCAGGATGCCCGGGATTATTGTCTCTGGGCCAAAAAGCGTCTGCCAACGGAAGCAGAATGGGAAAAGGCGGCGCGAGGTACTGATAAGCGTCATTATCCCTGGGGCAATGAACCGGATGCTTTGAACGCGAATATTCGTGGTAATGGGGATGATTATCGCAACACCAGCCCGGGAGGTAAGTTCCCTGAGGGAGCCAGCCCTTATGGGGTGATGGATATGTCGGGGAATGTCTGGGAGTGGACAGAGGATTGGTTGCAACCCTATCCGGGCAATGAGCACGCGAACGATTTTTACGGCGAACGTTTTAAGGTGATCAAGGGAGGGTCGTGGGATTCCAATCTGGACCTTGCTCGCCCGGCTATTCGTGGTAAAGCGTTACCGGATCAGAGAAAAAACTATATAGGCTTTCGTTGTGTTGCCGCGAAATAAAAAGGAGAATTTTATCGTGCTGATTCATAAGAAATTGTTGCAGGGAGTTATGGTGTTGGGTTGGTTGGTCTGGTCTTTGCCCGCAATTGGAGCGGGAGAACATTCTCCTCATGAAGGTAAGCAGCATGGTTCCGGAAAACATGGTGGACATCCTGGCGCGGCAAAAAAAGGACATGGTGGAAAACATAGTGGACATGGTTATGGTCGGCCAAAAGGTCCGCCTGCAGATATCCCGGCTCACATCAAGGAGCGGATGGAATCGGATGGCACAAAAGTTAATTTGAATCGGTCGTTGATCGGTGTGAAAGGCATGCAGATTCTTGCGGACATGCCTGAACTGAAAAATGTAAAGTCCCTGGCTTTACAGGGGAATAAGTTAGGAGATGAAGGTGTGCGGATTCTTGCCGAATCGGCAACTTTCAAAAATACCGAAAACCTTTCTTTGTGGGGCAATAAGGTTTCTTCCCAGGGGGCGAGGATGATAGCCGAGTCGCCAAATATGAGGAACCTGAAAGAACTTAAACTGACTCGCAACGAGATCGGGGATGAGGGAGTTGAGGCACTGGCCGCATCGGAAAACTCTACAGCTCTGACTTTTGTGGATTTTAGTGCCAATAAGATCAGCGATCGCGGTGCGCTGGCGATTGCCAACTCACCTCGGTTTGCGAACTTAAAAACCCTGGATCTTTATAATAATAAGATTACGACAGAGGGTATGAAGGCTTTATTGCAATCCAAAAACCTGAGGAATCTGGAGATGCTCATTCTGGTTCGCAACGAGATTGATTTGGAAAAAGCTCAAGACCTCGCCAAAAACCAGAGTTTGCCTAAGTTGAGAAGGTTAGAACTGGAATAATAAAAGAGGTTTCTCTATAAAACGGGCTATTAACGATAGCGGCGATCGTTAAACTGATCTAGCTTTTCCTGCACTTGGCGGGCGCCCCGCATCAGGGCGTCCAGCATTTCCCTCAAGGCTTCTTTTTCCTCCTCCTTGGATTCGGCAATCTTTAAGTTATTCGCTTCGTCTTTAACTTCCTCAATAATGGTGTCGATTTCTTCAAGTAGTTCCATATTTATTAACCGGTTCAGAGTTTTTGTTGAACAAGGTAAGTAAGATTCTTCCCTTCTGCATTTTTGTGTGCAAATTCCAAGGAAAAACATAACGGGAGCGTGAAGGCAAAGATATCTTAGCCTCAAGCCTGTTGGTTTGTTTTTAGATTCAAAACCACCCGGAAAGTTGTAGGAAAAACCCGGTTAGGCAGATATTTTTTTAGAAGAGAATCAAGATGAGTGAGGTTCCAGCATATTGCGAACTTCTTTTAGAAAACCATTCTGGTCGAGGGTTTTCTTTTCGATCAGTTTTTCTACACCTCCGTTCAAGCGTAGTCGGTCGGCATGGGTGAGCTCTTTCGAAGTGATAACTACAATGGGTATTGCTCGTCCTTCAGGGCTTTTTCGGAGTTCTTCGAGGAATTCAAACCCGTCCATGATCGGCATCATCAGGTCCAGGAAAATAACTCCCGGAGATTGTTTTTGTACCTCGTCAAGGGCGATTTGACCATTACCGGCTTCGGCTACATTCAGCCCATAATCTTCCAGCATTCTGCTTAGCATTTTTCGGGTTCCAGAGTCATCTTCTACCACAAGAGCTGAGCCGCTATCCCACTTGTATTTTTTCATTAGGATATGTATTCGGGTGCGGTCAATAGGCTTTGTGAGGTACTCTGAGGCTCCGAGGGAATAACCTTTGTTCTCATCATCAACCATGGAGATGACAAATACTGGTATGTTTGCCAGTTCCGGGTCGGCTTTTAACTCGGTCAATACCGTCCATCCGTCCATTCCCGGCATCAGAACATCCAGTGTGATTAGGGAGGGGTGAAGTTTGCGGGCCAGCATCAGGCCTTCTTCGCCGTTGGAAGCTGTTACGATTTGATAACCCTCTTTTTCAAAAGTGCGCTCCATTTGCGTATGCACCATAGGGTCGTCATCGATCACCAGAATGATGTTTTCTTTATTTACAAGGGTGGCTTCTTTGTCTTCCTGGGCAAAGACTTTTTCCTCTGTCGGTGCATCAGATGTTTGTGGTTCTTCTTCGACCGCAATTTTTACCGGCAGGTGGATGGAGAAAGTAGAGCCCTCTCCCGGCTTGCTTTCAACAAAAATATCGCCACCCATCATTTCGCAGATTCGTTTGCTGATCGCAAGCCCCAAGCCAGTACCGCCATATTTGAGCATATTCTGGGAATGTACCTGGGAAAAACTTTCAAACAATGCAGCCAGTTGTTCTGGTCCCATACCGATGCCTGTATCGCGGATAGTCAGGTTGACCCAGTCTGTTTCATTAATGGTTTTTCGATTGACGATGAAGAAAACTTTTCCTTTTTCAGTGAATTTGCTGGCATTACTGAGTAAATTAAAAAGAACCTGCCGAAGTCGGGTGATGTCAACGGACATAGAACCCGGAGCGTTTTCCCATTGGAGGTCTAAGACATTGGAATTTTTGTCTATGATAGGCTGGACAGTGCTCACGACTTCCTTGACCAGATCTTCCAAATCACAATTCTGATTGTAGAACTCCATTTTTCCAGCTTCAATTTTAGAAAGATCTAAAATGTCGTTAATGATGGCGAGTAAATGCTTGCCGGAGGAATGGATTTTCTGGAGGTCGGGGCCGATCTCTTCTTCGACACTCATTTCATCGGCGACTTCTCCCAATAATTCGCTGTAACCGATGATGGCGTTCAGAGGCGTTCTGAGCTCGTGACTCATGTTGGCAAGAAAAGCACTCTTTGCCTGGTTTGCAGCAGAAAGATCTTTGTTGGATTCCTCCAACTCTGCGATACGTTTCTTAAGAGCTTCTATCGAATTTTCGTCAGAGTTCATGAGCTTCTTAATATGCAGGTTCCGGCAATTATCTGCCTTCGGGGTTTTTCCGGAAAATTAAATTTCTCTAATTTTTTATTCTATACCAAATTTAAGAATTAGACTACCTAACTATAATCATAATAAGGGAACTTAGGCTTTAGTACTGTCACAATAATGTGGCAATCAGGTTTTTAGCATTTCATAATAAGCCCGTTAAAGATGGAAATCTGGTGTTTCTATGTTGGGCGGGATGAAGGGCATGAGGGGATGATCGGAGTTACACTTTGATTTTAATTGGAAGCGCAAAACAGATGTATTTGCGATGTATAGGGAGTGCTTCCAGAAAGAGGGAGGGGTGTAGAAACGCTGTGTTATTTCTGTTCAACAGGCTTGGGATGCAAACGATTTCTACCGGCTTTTTTTGCGGAATAGAGGTTTTTATCAGCTTCTTTAACGCACTCTTCCATCGTCTGTCCTTTTTGGTAAATACTTATGCCCAGGCTCAAGGTGATGGGAAGGGTTTGCTGATCATGTTCAAAAACGGTTGTTTCAATTTTAGTGCGGATTTTTTCTCCTGCAATAATTCCTCCCTTCAGCTCGGTTCCGGTTAAAAGGAATAAAAACTCTTCCCCCCCCCAGCGGAAAACCATATCCGTTTTTCGGGAATTGCTTTTCAAGATGCGGGCAACTTCGACCAATACATAGTCGCCGGTATTATGACCATAGGTGTCGTTGATTTTTTTGAAATGATCAAGGTCGCACAGGATAATGCAGAAAGATTCTTTTGTGCGTTCAAACCTTGCAATTTCACCTTTGAACCGTTCTTCACAACTCCTGCGGTTTAACAACTGGGTCAACGGGTCTGTCCAGGAAAGTTTTTTGAGCTCTTCGTTGGATTGCTCAAGTTCCCGAGCTTTTTTTTCAACTTTTTCTTCCAGTTTTCGATTTACGGCAACAAGCTTTTCATTGAGAGTTTTTAAATCCTCTTTGTCTCTGGCTAACTCTTTTCGTAATAGGTTGCTGGTTCTTAATTCATCTTTGAGGTTTTCTGACAGGCTTCCTGCCCATCCCGCTAAAATCAGGAATCCTCCCCAGAGGGTGAGATCTACGTTAAAGCCAAATTGGCCCTGGAGGTTAAGATAGGTTTCATTATTAGCTATAATTAAACCCCAAACCAGAAGGACAATAAAAAAAGCATAAAGAATGGCCAGCCGTTTACCCAGTAAATAGCCGGCCAGCATTATAGGGACGTAATAAAGATTGAGCAGAGAGATACTGAAATGGAAGAACAGGTGCGACAAGGTCACCGACACCAGAATAAACAGAATAAAGATGTCTTCGAGATTCTTGGAAAAGTAACCGGACAAACCACGATTTGATACGTTTTTCGATTCCATAGAAAACTTTTCGGCACCTTGGTTAAATAGAAAATGAGTGTAAACAGTGTATCGGAAAAGTGAAGTTTGTCCAGATAAAGTAGGCAGGGTGTTACGCGATTAGTTTTTGGTTTAATTGATGATAGGGTTTTCAGGGAGTGCTTCTACAACTTCTTTATTACAGACGTTCGTCTTTGAACGGGGTGTTACTATTTGCTGGCAGGAAAAAAGTGGTGGGACGGGACGGAATCGAACCGCCGACACGAGGATTTTCAGTCCTCTGCTCTACCGACTGAGCTACCGTCCCAACACGATTTTGTTTGAATCAAAAGAGCGAAAATTAGCACAATCCCCCTAACTCTGTCAATTGGGATTGGCCTATAAATTATTATTTTTTCAGAACTTTTTTGCTATAATGCATTTAGTAGCAGGTTTTTATCAGCTTTCCTTTAAGCAACTTGGAACGGATTCCGCCCTATGCTTGTTCTTACCCGAAAAATTGGCGAAAGCATCAAAATTAATGAAGATGTCAAAATAACCGTTATAGATGTAAAGGGCAAGAACATTCGCCTGGGCATTGAAGCCCCCCGTGAAACTAA
>JAJDBI010000224.1 GCA_029261435.1 Nitrospinaceae bacterium | reverse complement strand
ACGGTAGACTTCTTCCCACCGTCTGTCAGGATAAGCTTCCAGCGGATTCCCTACCTTCACTACGGGTTTCAGCTGAGCTCCAACCCTCTTGCTCGTCAATGCCATAGCTGTCGCTACACCAGCACTCACCTGCAAGAACTTACGTCTGTTTAACCTCATATACAAACCTCCTTGTGAATCTTGGTAATTGTGGGCCCAGACTATCCGAACCCAATTACAACTGTTTCACTACTACACTTCTTTGGAGACTCCAAGCCTCACGACTTTTCAACTCCGACTTAACTACTACTCGTACCACTTTGCTAAACTTTAAAACTTACCTACTTAAGTCTTAACTAAAAAAAATTCTAAAAAGCTAACGCGCTAAAACACGCGCCAAATGGCATCAAAACAGGTCAACGACTGAGAAAAAACTTAACGCTCCCTTATGAAAACTTCTCCGCAAACATCGTGGATATTAAGGGGCGAATCGTGTTTTTAATTCTCATGTTTTGGCCTTTATTTCGAATCAAATCTTCTGCCCTTTTTCTAGATGAGGCTATTTATATGGAATTTCAAGCATAATGTCAAGAAAATATAGGGAATAAAAAAAAAGAAACTAATGGGGCCAAAACCACCATAACTATTTTCATTAATATGGCCCCCGAAAATAGAAATTTCACGTATTTATTAAAAAAAAAGTTAAAAATTTTAAAACCGGTAAACTTATTATACTTAAAGGCTTTTCTGTGGGTATTCTCAATCAATAAAATTACAGTAATATTCCCCATAATATGGAATAACTGCCGAAATTTCATAATTTTTCAATAATTGAATAAAAATATGAAAAAAAACGAATTTTTACCCTGCTTTATGTCCCTAAAAAGAGGTGATAAAATTACTTCTCAGAACACTAATAAAAGGACAAAAAACCCTGTTTTCATTCTCAGACTTGAGCAGACTGAAATAACGGTTTTTAAAAATTTGCCAATTTTTATTTTGGAGATATAATCCTGCTTTTTCCGCAAGGTTTTCTATTATGAAAAAGAATCGTATCGCTCTTTATCCGGGTACTTTTGATCCGGTCACTTTTGGTCATATTGATATCATGCGACGGGCTGTAAAACTTTTTGACCGACTCGTTGTTGCCGTTGCACTCAACCCAAATAAGCACCCTTTGTTTTCTCTGGAAGAGCGAGTAAGGTTTATCAGAAATGCAACCAGGAAGTTCAGCAAGATTGAAGTCATCCCTTTTGATAATCTGTTAATCTCGCTGGCGCATTCTAAAAAAGCTTCTGTGGTTATAAAGGGATTGAGAGCCATCTCTGATTTTGAGTTTGAACTGCAAATGGGACTGATGAACCGGACTCTCGACGAGTCTGTCGAAACTTTATTTATGATTCCCAGTCAGGAATATTCTTTTCTAAGTTCTAACCTGGTTAAGGAGATCGCAAGGCACGGAGGGGATGTCTCCAAGCTTGTGCCACGCGATGTAATCAAGGAGTTGAAAAAAATAATATGATGAAATTTTCTGAACGCATACAGAATATCAATCCATCCATGACCCTGGCTATTGATGCCAAGGCAAAGGAAATGAAAGCCAATGGTGAAGACGTCATAGGTTTTGGTGCTGGCGAACCGGATTTCAATACCCCCGAACACATCAAGCAGGCTGGCATCAAGGCCATCGAAAATAACGAAACCCGTTACACTCCCGTTGGTGGCAGTGAAGCATTGAAAAACGCCATCATCACAAAACTGCAACGTGACAATGGGTTGTCTTACGAAAAAAACCAGATACTGGCTTCCTGTGGAGCCAAGCATTCCTTTTATAATTTGGCCCAGGTACTTTGGCAGGCGGGTGATGAAGTAATTATTCCGGCACCTTACTGGGTCTCTTTTCCGGACATGGTGACTCTTGCCGGTGCCAAGCCCCTGATCATCCAGACAGAAGCTGAACAGGAATTCAAAATCACTGTCGAGCAAATTGATAAAGTTGTCACTCCTAATACAAAGGCAATTTTAATCAACTCGCCTTCCAACCCAACCGGATCTGCATACGACAAGGCAGAACTGGAGAAACTGGCAGAGTGCGCTTTGCGGCACAATCTATTGATCATCTCGGATGAAATTTATGAGCAGATTGTGTTTGATGGATTCAAACACACCAGCATTGCTTCCTTAAGTGACGAAGTGCAAAAACAATGTGTGGTGATCAATGGAGTGTCTAAAAGCTACGCCATGACAGGTTGGAGGATTGGCTATATTGCTGTGGGAGATCCCGAAATAGTAAAACAAGTCAGCAAGCTGCAGGGGCAAAGCACATCCAATCCATGCTCGGTGTCGCAGGCTGCCAGCATCGAAGCTTTAACCGGACCGCTTGATGAAATCCACGCCATGGTGCGCGAGTTTGAAAAGCGTCGAAACATTTTGGTCGGTCGCCTGAATGACATTCCCGGCGTCTCCTGCAACAAACCGCACGGGTCGTTCTATACCTTCCCGGACTTTTCCGGCGTCTTCGGTAAAAAAGATCCAAACGGTAAAGTTCTCAAAGGGTCGCTGGACTTTTGCGAATATTTATTGTCAGCAGAGAAGGTCGCCATCGTCCCGGGTATTGCTTTCGGAGCAGATGCCTGCGCTCGTTTATCTTTTGCCACATCATTGGAAAAAATTGAGGCAGGAGCCGAGCGAATAAAGAACGCCATCTCCAAACTTAGCCAGTCATAACGCTGGGCTCAACCAGCGTGACGCTGGACTCAAAATGTAATTGCTGAGGTTTTCGGCTTAGGGGTACTTGCTAATTCTCTTCCCACGGGAGTGAGAGTTCAACAATGCGTGTCGTTGCATGCTTCAGGTTCGTTGCCTTCTTTTAAACTGTCTTTATGACCCTGGATTCTGTCTTCAATCTTAGTCCGGCAGCGTTTGGCTTTACAGTTACCAGTTCCCACACCGAGCTCTCTTCTCAAAGCTTCAAAGGACATAGTTCCGCCCCGAATAGCAGCCATAATTGTTCCTGCCTTGATGCTTCGACAAAGACAAACCTTTTTCAGGTTATCTAATAATTGTTTTTTTGTTTCCAAAATATATAGAGTTCCAGCTATGATCCTTAGGCTGGATATTTTAATTTTAAAAATACATATTAAGGTATTGATTTAACAAAATCTTAATACCTGTTCTGCATCTCAAATTCCACCTTCTAATATAGACCAGTATTGGTGAAATACCTAACTCTTAAAGAATCAAGCCCTCTTCTACTCTCCGCCATGAGCGGAATTCTGTTGGTCCTGATCTTCCCGCGATTCAATTTTGAAGTTCTGGCGTGGTATGCCTTTATCCCTCTTTTATCGGCCATTGAGGCCAAAACTCCTCAACTTGCAGCCTTGTCTGGATTCATTGCCGGCATGGTTTTTTATGCCTGGGGATTAAGCTGGATCAACAACACTCTCATTAACTACGGCAACCTGCCTCAGGTTGTGAGTTTCATGGTTCTGGGACTTTTAGCCGCCTACCTCTCTTTCTATACGGCACTATTTTGCTATCTGATAAGAAGGGTCTGCAAAGATAATCAGGGGCTGCTTTTCCTTTTTGCCCCCGTTCTCTGGACAGCACTGGAATACATCCGCTCAACGCACTCCGAGTACGGGTTTTCCTGGTTGGGGTTGGGCTATTCGCAATTCCAGACCTTGCCAGTCATTCAAATGGCAGAGATCACCGGCGTCTATGGCGTCTCCTGGCTCATCATGCTGGTCAATGTCGGACTCTACCTGGCTTGGAAATCTTGGAAGCGGGGACCGGGACTCAATATGGGAGTGCGGTTTTTATCCGTCACAATGCTTGTTATCGCTCTCTGGGTGGGATATGGCAGTCTTGCCCTGAACCGAACAGTTAAGGCTCCAAGCCTGACGGTGGCGTTGATTCAAGGTAATGTCGAGCAGGCGATGAAGTGGAATCCGGTCTATCAGAGAGTGGTCATGAGAAAATATAGAGACCTGACTCTCAAGGCGGCTCAATCAAAACCGCAACTGATCGTATGGCCGGAAACCGCCACACCTTTTTTCTACAATCTGCACCCGGCTGGCACTCAATTTGTGCAAGACCTGGCTCGACAAGCACAAACCCCCATTCTATTCGGCAGTCCCTTTACAGAAAATGCCACCCACTACAACAGTGCTTATCTGGTCTCTGAAACGGGTGACACACAGGGACGTTATGACAAAATTCATCTGGTGCCTTTTGGCGAGTTTGTTCCCTTTAGAAAAATATTATTCTTCATAGAAAAAATGGTGGTGATGATCGGAGACTTCGGGCGCGGCAACGCGGCAACTTTATTCGATGTAGCGGGACACAAGGCCGGGGTCTCAATCTGTTACGAAATGATCTTTCCCGACCTGATGCGGCAGGCGGTAAAAAACGGGGCTCACTTTTTGGTAAATATCACCAACGATGCATGGTTCGGCAAAAGCGCG
>JAJDBI010000223.1 GCA_029261435.1 Nitrospinaceae bacterium | reverse complement strand
CATCCCTCTGGTATTTATTGTTTTGTTATTTTCGGCGTTCCTGTCAAAAGATGCGGCGTTGGTGCCAGAATCGGATGAGGTGCGTTTCTGGCTCACCATGCACCGAACCTTGTCGATCATGGGATATGCGGCGTTTTCTATCGCATTTGCCGCCGGAATCATGTATTTAATTCAGGAACATCAGGTAAAATCGAAAAAACTCGGCATCATGTATTTCAGGATGCCATCCCTTGAAGTTCTGGACGATTTGAACTTTAAGGTGATAATGATAGGGTTTCCGTTATTCACTTTAGGCTTTATGACTGGTTCAATTTCGAACACACAAATGAACCTGCCATTTTTCTCTTGGGACCTGACTCGAACCTTACCACTCGTGGCAACGTGGCTGATTTATAGCCTCGTTTTTTTTGGCCGAATATTGGTGGGGTTACGAGGTAAAAAAGCTGCGCAAGGGGCGATTTTTGGCTTTGTAACGGTAATCGGAACTTATTTTCTGCACATCTTATGATATCAACCGAACCAAATCTTGTTCTTGTCGGGGTCAACCATAAGGCAACCCCTGTGGAAATCCGTGAGAAACTGGCTTTCAATCAAGTCAAACTGGAAGCTTCTTTGGAGCAACTGGTAAGCCGCCCGGAAATTGCCGAGAACATCATTCTTTCAACCTGTAATCGAGTTGAAATTTACGCTCGCGTTGATGACACCGATCAGGGTATCAAGCTTCTAAAAGATTTCATTTGTGACTATCATGGTATATCACGGGGTAGTCTGAATCAATATTTCTACAGCTACACAGATAATCAAGCCGTCGAACATCTTTTCAGAGTTTCTGCAAGTCTGGACTCGATGATTCTGGGCGAGGCACAGATACTCGGACAAGTGAAAGACGCTTATAGCACTGCCCGTGCATCAAGTTCAACCGGGCTGGTACTGAATCAGCTATTTGAAAAGGCCTTTAATGTAGCGAAAAAAGTTAGGGAAGAAACTGGTATTTCTGAGCGCGGAGTTTCTATCAGTTCGGCTGCTGTGGAGTTGGCTAAGAAAATCTTTGAAGACTTGGAAAATCATTCTGTTATGTTGGTGGGGACCGGTGAAATGGCCGAACTTGCGGCAAAACACCTTATATCCTATGGTGTAAAAACAGTGTATGTCGCTAGCAGAACCTATGAGAGAGCTGTTTCTCTGGCTCAAACCTTAAATGGCTGTGCCTTGGGATTTGATGCTTTTAAGGAAGAGTTGTATAGGGCAGATATTGTGATCACTTCGACTGCCGCACCCAATTTTATCATCTCGAAGGAAATGATCGAGCAGGCGATAGATAAGAGAAAAAACAAGCCCATATTTCTTATCGATATTGCAGTTCCCCGGGATATTGCTCCGGAAGTGAACGACTTGGAAAATGTTTATTTGTATGACATCGATGATCTGCAAAATGTGGTGAACGCGAATATGGAGGAACGGCAAAAAGAAGCTGAGAGCGCGATGGAGATCATTCAGCAGGAAGTCACAAATTTTAACAACTGGTTTTCCACGCTGGACGCTGTTCCCACGATTGTTGAAATGCGCAACCGTGCCGAAGTGATGCGTCTCAATGAAGTGGATAAAACACTCAAGACACTCACCCATCTTTCAGATAATGATCAGAAGGCAATTCATCAACTGACTCAATCATTGGTCAATAAGATTCTACATAAGCCCACGATCAATTTGAAAAAGAAAACCCAGTCACAGGATGGCCATGTTTATTTAAAAGCCATTCGACATTTATTTCATTTGGACGATTGAATGGAACCCCGAAAAATTAAAATCGGCAGCAGGGGGAGTCCCCTGGCATTGTGGCAGTCTAATTGGATCAAAGGCCTGTTAGAGGCACAGAATCCTGATATTGCTGTAGAGATTATCATCATAAAAACGTCTGGTGATAAGATTCAAGATGTCCCGTTGGCCAAAATAGGTGGCAAAGGTTTATTTGTTAAGGAACTCGAAGAAGCCATGTTGAGGAACGAAGTCGATTTTGCTGTCCATAGCATGAAAGACATGCCGATAAAGTTCCCGTTTGCATTGTGCATCGCGGCAGTGACAAAGAGGGAGAATCCTTTTGATGCTTTGATCTCTAAAAATAATATCAAGTTGGATGATCTTCCAAAAGGAGCAAAAGTAGGTACAGGCAGTTTAAGAAGGATGTCGCAATTGCTCCACTATCGTCCAGACCTCGACTTGGTTCCTCTTCGAGGTAACCTTGACACCAGAATCAAAAAACTGGAGACAGAAGGTCTTGATGCGATCATTCTAGCAGCGGCAGGTCTCATTCGTATGGGATGGGAAGATAAAATTTCAGAAATAATCAGCCCTGAAATTTTATTGCCGGCGATGGGGCAGGGTGCTGTTGGGATTGAGTCAAGAAAACATGATGTCGATAATCAGATTCTTCTGGCTGAAATGGATGATGAAGACACACATTTGGCTTTGGACGCAGAAAGAGCAGTTGTCACCCAACTTGAAGGTGGTTGTAATGTACCCATAGGTGCATTTGCAACAATCGAAGAGGATGAAATAACTTTAAAAGGGCTGGTAGCAAGTCTAGACGGAAAGACAGTTCATCAAACAGAATCTAAAGGTAACAAAGTCGATGCCAAATCGATAGGTAGAGAGTTGGGCAACACACTTTTGGAAATGGGCGGCGATAAAATCATGCAAGAAATTCATGCAACGTGAATAACCACTGCAGCAGTTAGCTCTTTAAAAACTTCCCAAAACAATTCAAATTCCGTCTCTTACGTGGATATCTTTGTCTATTAGTAGTAGAGGAAGTTATGCATAGCATAAATTCCCCCCAAATTTAGTAATATGGAATATCATATGTATATGTAAATTCTTTTGCTTGCAGGAATGATGCGTATGTTTCTAACAAGGTTAATTCTATTTTCTGTGTTGCTGACTTTTGTTTTGTTTGCTAAAGCTGAAGCTCATCATATAAGCGGTGAAGTGAAAGTTGAGGGAGGCAAAAACCTTAAAAACCTTGTTGTATATTTGGTGCCAGCAGAACCATCCAATATTCTACGTGACCCTGTAGTGCATAAGATTATGCAAAAGGGCAGAAGGTTTAGCCCTGATCTCATTGTAGTGAGTCCTGGTGATAAGGTTCAGTTCTTAAATGATGAGGATAGAGAAATTGACCACAATATATATTCTCTCAGCAAACTAAAGAATTTTGATTTGGGCTTGGGGGAAAAGGGATCTGTTTTGGAAGTAACAGTCGATAAAAATGGTTCGGGGAATTTTTATTGTTCTGTTCACAAATTAATGGAAGGTCGGCTGGTTTCATTAAACACAAGACATTTTGTGGTTTTGGATAAGCCCGGTAGCTTTATTTTGCCAAATATTCCTCAGGGAAATTGGATTCTCAAAATGTATGTTTCTCATCGTAGATATAAATTCACCCCGATAAATATTTCAGTGACAGGCTCATCACATGAAGCTGTTGAATTGAAGGTGGTGAAAAAATGATAAAAATTTTTCCTGTAATTTTAATTCTTATTTCTTTAGCTTCATGCTCCTCGGGTCCTGAACTTAAACCTGGAAAAGGAGCCATATATGGAACCGTCACAGCGGAGAGTCACAAAGATATTATAGCCAAAGCCTCAAAAGACAATGATGGCTTCTATGGAGGCGATGGAAGAGTTGTTTTTACCGAACAAATGGTCAACTATGAGAAGCTGAAAGAGTTGTTTGTATGTATTCTTGATTCTTCATTTTCTGGTGGAAATGATCATTTACTTGTCGCAAATAACAAAAGAATGTCTCACAGGTCTCTGGCAATCGCTAAAGGCGACAGATTATGGGTGCAGAATAACTCATCCAGTACGCTTACTTTTTTTATTGCCGGGAGAGATGACGAAATTCAAGTCTATTCTCCAATCAAGCCTGGCGAGCGTTCTATGATAACTGTCCAGCAGGAAGGCGAGTTAGAACTTGGAAGTGATGAAAATGAATCTTTGATGACAACGCTCTTGTCTCGACGAGGACTTATTGGTCAGCAGCATTCATCGGGTGATAAATATTCAGTGGAAAATCTTAACCCCGGCCAATATAAAATTTTATTCTGGTTTTGGAGGTTGGGGTATGTAGAAAAGACTATAATTGTTAAAGCCGGGGAGAATATTGAAGTAAACCAGATTCTATCTGTTGATAAAATTTTGCAAAGCAAAAATGAAACTTAGTGTAAAAATATTCCTGTCATTTTTCATTTTTTTCACTCTTCTGTTGGGATTGACTCTTTACATAACAAATAGTCAGACCGAACAATTTGAGATTAAGAGCTTATCCTCCGAGCTCAAAGAAGCTCATACCAGGTTTGATCAACAGTTAAACCGTGAACAGGTACATACCTTAAAACTTTCCAAGACACTGACTCTTGACCAGAAATTCAGGTCATTTCTTTCCCAGATAAAAGATAATTTCTACTCATTCTCTGAAGAGATCGCCCGTGATACCGAAGCAGATTGGGTTTTCATGGTTGACGATTCTTTTAATATTCGGGGGATTTATCCAACAGATGAAAAGGTTGAAAAATGGGTATTAGATAATATTGACAGGTTTCCCATCAAAGATGTTTTGGAAACGGGAAATGACAGACGTGGGATGATTTCTGGTGACGGTAAATTGATGAGCTCGGTAGCTTTACCATTAAAAGAATCATTATCGGATGAATATGCGTTAGGAGTGATGATAGTTGTTAAGCACATAGATGATCAATGGGTGGAAGGTTTGATCGGAACTAAGCTGGAACAGAATGCCTTGCAAATTGTGTTTTTTAGCGATTCCAAAATTGTAGCAGATAATGTATCCGAAGAATTTGGTGAAAATGTCATTGAGAAGTTGACGCTGGTTCCAAGTGGTTCGGGAATGATACAGATAGCGGGTGATCGTTATATTACTCAGAGAGGTTCATATGATAATGGTGCTGGTTTCATTTACGCCACTAATCTGGATTATGCTTTAATACCCTTCAAGGAAATTCAGAATAATATTTTGGTGTCTGGTTTAGCTGTATTGCTCGTGGGGATCCTGTTTTCCATACTTTTTGCAAGAAGAATAGCCATGCCCTTAAGGTCCTTGTTGGCTGGTACAAAGGGTGTAATAGATGGAAACTACGACTTTGAAATAAAACACACCTCACGTGACGAAGTGGGGAAGCTATCGAATGCTTTTAATCACATGCTCAAAGGACTTAGAGAAAAGAAATATATTCAGGATACTTTCGGAAAATACGTTCATCCTTCGATCGTTGAAAACATACTTTCAAACCCCGAAAATATTTTACCTGGTGGAACTAGAAGTTATCAATCTGTTTTGTTCTGCGATGTGGCCAATTTCACCAGTTTCAGTGAAACCATGGCTCCAGAATCTTTGATTCAATTATTAAATGAATACCTGGGTGCTATGACGGAAGAAATATCTAAGACTCATGGTATTTTAGATAAATATATTGGAGATGCCATCATGGCTTTCTGGGGACCTCCATTTACTCCCGGGAACCATTCTCTATTGGCATGTCAGGCTGCTCTGAATATGCAATCTGAGCTTAAAATATTACGTCCACAATGGCTGGCTAAAGGACTCCCTGAAATTAGAATGCGGGTGGGAGTAGCAACGGGCCATATGATTGTCGGAAATATTGGCTCTGAAAAGAATCTCGAATATACCTGTATTGGTGACACTGTTAATTATAGCTCCAGGTTGGAAGGAATAAATAAAATGTATGGGACCGATATAATCATTGATGTGTTCACCAAGAAAAATGTGGAGCATGACCTTCTTCTCAGGGAACTGGATACGATTCAAGTAAAAGGCAGAGCTCAGGGTGCTCAAATATTTGAAGTGATGGCAGAAAGTAAAAGTGCAACCCCCGAACAAATTCGAATAAAATCAGATTATGAAAAGGCGCTGACCTTATATCGAAAAGGGGAGTTCATTCTGGCTGAAGAAGTTTTTACTTCTTTATTTAAAACCAGTGACGATATTCCAAGTAAAAATATGTCAGAAAGGTGCCGGGAATATATTGCCAGTCCTCCTGAAAACTGGCTTGGAATAGTTGTGATGAAGGAAAAATAATCTCATAGCCATATTTCCTGATTGTCTAACCTTTCCAGAGCTAATTCCCAGGCGGCATCCCTGAAAATGGTGTCACTACTGTTTTGCATGCGTGAGTATGTATCGCAAACATTTTTGGTGATGGTTTTGTCGATCAATTTTTCCACATAGCTTCTGAGTCCGACCTGCTTTACTTTTTCGGTGTAAGGATTATCCACTATTAAGTTTCTTTCAACTGCACAGCCAATCACCCCACCGGCATTCACAATGAAATCTGTGAGTGACAAGATATTACGGTGATGATGTAGATAATATTCTACCGGTTTACTGCTGGGAGTATTCGCTCCTTGAAGAATATATCGACATTGAATGCGGTCGGCGTTACGTGCAGTGATGGCATCGGGTCTGGCTGATGGAATCAGGATGTCGCAGGGGGCCTCGAGGAGCCAGTCGAGTTTGTCTGGTGAAAACTTTTTGCACACATCAAGCGGATAGTTATTAAGGCCTCCGTGTTCCTTGCGAACTTTGTTCAATGCGTAAGCATCTAATCCGTTTGGATTCCACAGCGCGACATTTATGTCAGAGGCCCCGACCAAAATTGCTCCCAACTCCTGAAGTTTTATAGCTGTAGGAGCCCCAACATTTCCAAACCCCTGAACCACAAATTTAGTACCAGACAAAATTAATTGTTCGTCTATGAATTCAAGTGCTTTAGCAGCAGAAAATAACCCATGGGCTGTGAGCTCCCAATCATCGATAGGGATACCACCATTTTCCAAAGGTCTTCCTGCTCCACCTCGTGAATGTTTTTCAGCAACCAGTTTGTGCGAATGATTATTGTGAATTATTTGGATGTCTTTCTCATTGGTTCCCATATCTGGGGCCGGGGCGTAGTCGGGTAACTCAAACAAGCAATCGGCAAGTTTTTCAATTAACTCCTCCCTGTATGCTGTATTCTCAACCAATTCACTTGACTTCAGAATGATTCCTGCTTTTGCCCCTCCATAGGGTAGACAGGCCGCACTGTTTTTTAATGTCATAACCCGTGCCAGTCGCATGATTTCATTCAAGCTGAGATTCTGAACCATGCGAATGCCACCAAGACCCGGCCCTCTCTGTGTATTATCAATGGATATAAATCCCCAGGTTGACTGGCTATCGGGGTCAATAATTTTGTAGGAATTTTCAACTTCAAGTTCCGGGGCTGTGGCAAAACGGTCGTCTTGATTCTTTTCGGGAAGTGCAACCGCTTTGAGGCTTTTGGGAAGTTCAGACATAAATGTTTCTTCTTGGCACTGAGGTTGTTAAAATGATTGTTTAATAATTGCCTGTGGCAAAACCCATTGTTGTATACCATTTTAACCCTATAAAAACGATGCTTAATAAACCACTCATGACTGCTGATATAGAGTCACTCATTAACACTGCCTTGGAAGAAGATATCCATAGCGGTGATATTACAACCCGTAATATTATTTCTTCAGGACAGCTCGGCGAAGCGGAACTGATCGCTAAAGATTCATTGATCTTATCCGGGTTGGAAATTTTCAAAACCCTGTTCCTGAAACTGGATTCGGATACCGTTTTTCTCTCTGAACCTTTTAAAGATGGGGACTCTGTGGAAAAAGGTTCTACGATCATTAAGTTTCGCTGTGATGGTGTGAAGATGCTTGAAGGTGAGCGATCGGGACTGAATATATTGCAATGGCTGAGTGGTATTACAACGCTTACACGAAAATATGTCGATAAGGCTCACCCGGTAATTGTTCTGGATACACGTAAGACAACACCCGGACTAAGGGTTTTTGAAAAATATGCTGTGTGCTGTGGCGGCGGAACGAATCACAGGTTCGGGTTGTATGATGCCGTGATGATTAAAGACAATCATATAAAATCTGCCGGGAGTATTTTTCGGGCGGTTGAAAAAGTGCGTGAAGCATTGGGCAATAAAAATAGAATTGAAGTCGAAACCCAAAACCTCGATGAAGTTCGAGAGGCATTGGACAATAATGTCGATATAATCATGTTGGATAATATGAACATTGATATGATTCGTGACGCGGTTAAGTTGATCGATGGTCGGGCAAAAGTTGAAATCAGTGGTGGCGTTACGCTCGAAAGTCTTGAAGAGATATCCAGAACCGGGGCAGACTATGTATCGGTAGGTGCATTGACTCATTCGGCCCCAGCAGTTGATATAAGTATGAATATCGTTAACTCTCTGGAAACTAAATAAAGATGCCCTGCAAAGACACAACAGCTCAGATAACAGTCATCCTCGATGAAAAAGACTGTCTGGTTAGTTTTGACTTTGCCAAACTAACCTGCCAAAAACCTGTGGGGGGTGGAATTGGTTTTGTGGAGTATTGCCAGGGTAAACATGTAAGCGACATGATCCAGTTGGAGTTCAGTGATTTGGTCGTTGACCTTGGACTGACTAGTTCGGAAGAGCAATTCTTACTGTATTTAGAATGGGATGCATTGGGGGCCGCTCTCGATCAGTATCAAGGCAGTCAACGCGAAGTGGATACAGACAGATATCAAATTGCCACTATCGCTTATGAGTCCGACCAGGTGGAAATTCGTCAAATGGTGGCATCACCAAAGGAAATGCCTAAACTTGTGCCTTGCAGAAAGCGAGTGGCTTCTTAATCATCAGGGTAAAGCCTAACCAAACGAACATAGCCCTGGGAATAGTCTTGATCGAATTGTTGTGCGTTGCCGGATGAATAGGAAAAATAGAAAGCCGCCTGTTGGTCAAAGGGCAGACACCATGATGCATTTCCCCCACCCGCTGCGAAAAGCGGGTCAAGGTGCACTTCACTATTGGATCGGCCAATAATGGTGCTCTCTGGAATGAAAATCTTTTCGATTTCTTCTCTCTCAGGAATACGCCAGTCGTGGTATCCGAGATAGTCTTTCTTGTTCATCTCATCGACGAATAGCAGCGCTTCCTGGAATGTTAACCAATCCTGAGCCACTGGCCAGGAATCTTCTTTGGACCAGACTAAACCAGAACTATTGTCCAGTATCGTTCCATCCCCTTTATCTTCAAACCTGATGGTTTCATTCATTTGCAAAAGCTCCAAAAACTCTCAATTAGTGAATACTCATAAAAAGCGGAAATGTAAATACTAGCGTAGCCGAATTATTCTGTGAAGCCCTAATTTGATGAAAATAAGGCGGCTGGTGAAATTGTTGCTAGAATTCATGGCTTTAATTTGATACAACCCAACAATCGCATTACTTGGTTGAACATTCAATATAGCTGAACTTATGATCTGATGAGTAATAAAACAAATCAAATAATTTTATGGGTACTGATCCTGCTTTCAGTGCCGGGTGTTGTTTTAGGTCAAACATCCTGTGGGGAGAAAATTCCGCCCTTGGGTATTTTTGATCAGATTTCTCAATATGCCTTATGGTTGGCTTTAACCCTTATGATTCCTGGTATTCTATTCGATCATAAGATTTGGAAAAAAACATTATTGATCCTGGCGCTAGTTCCATTTGTCGGCTGGTCCTATGTCAACTTTCTTGTGGATTACAACAGCTTGAAAAAAGATATTTTTAATCACAACGCCATGGCCGAAGCCACTCTGGCTAATATTGCCGAAGCTCAAGATAGATATAAATCAGAACAGGGAAGCTATATAGGTGATCTGCGAAAAATTTATTCTCATATTGGCGGGGCAGGGGGTATGAACGAGTGCGTTAAAATATTAAATGTTCAGGCAGGGTTTGATCATTGGCGCGCTGAAGCAGGGCATGTATCAAGTCCTGACACAGTTATCTGGGACAGCCGTGCGGGGACCTCTCTGAAAAAAGGTTGAGGGAAGAATCAGTCTTTCCAACCGCTCACCATCCCATTGAGTGAGACCATTCCTGTTACTTCATTACTTTCAATAACCATTGCGTAGGAAACATTGAAGTTGGTCAGAAATCGGGCTGCATAAGGAATAGGCATGTCTGAATTGATCGACAAAACCGGCTTCGACATAATCTCGTAGACATGGGATTCATGAAGTTTTCTGCTTTGCCCTATTACTTTTCTAGCAATATCTTTCAGCGTCATGATACCGTAAACGTCATTCTCATCCCTTGGCTCAACCAAAAGTGCATTGATTTTTTTCTCTCTCATCATATTCAAGGCATCAGAAACTTTCATGACTCCATCAACTTTGGTGAAATTTGACATCATGACGTCACGGACTTTTTGAATGTTGACCATTCTTCTCTCCTCAGCTAATTAAAAATAACGATCTTTTGCGTCTTTTTCCATTGTGGGCATCTGGCTTTCCAGTCCTATAGCCCTATCTACATTCAGACTGAATACAATACCATTGCCGTGCTCACTCAAATGCCCGGCGCTATATATAGCCTCCATAATATTATCGGTAATAAAATCTTCAACCAGGAAAAGGAGCATATCCTTTTGAGATTCCATGGTCAGTCCCAAAAATGATTTCTGCGAGTGAATGCCTTCACCCCGGGCATTAAGAATAGTGACCCCGGTAGCACCAGCAGTCTTTGCGGACTCGATAACATCGTCTTGATACTTCTCATTTACCATTGCCAATATTACTTTAAAACGCATGAGCTTTTAACTCCTCAGGATAGTTCATCAATCTCTTTACGTTTCGTCCGTTTTTCGGTGATCATAGCATATGCCATTACAGTGAACATAGGGAAAAGGGAGGCGAATGCGATCAGTCCGAAGCCGTCTATTAAAGGGGAACGCCCGGGAACATTTGAGGCTAATCCGATCCCTAATGCAGCGATCAACGGTACTGTTACGGTTGAGGTGGTAACACCCCCCGAATCATAAGCGAGTGGAATAATCTGTTTAGGGGCAAACCATGTCTGGATAAGTAAAAGGGCGTATCCGGTAACAATATAATAATGTAAAGGACTTCCAGTCACGATGCGATAAACTCCTAGTGTCACCCCTCCAGCGACACCGAGTGCAACAGATATACGTAAACCCCAGGCAGAAATAGCACCGGTTGTAATGTCGCGAGCTTTATACGCTACAGCTATTAATGCCGGTTCTGCAAGGGTTGTAGAAAAACCAATCAAAAAAGCAAATATATAAGTCCAAAGATAAACTCCTGGCGCTATATTTGCGGAGTTTTTCAGGACTTCTGCTTTGGCAGAATCATTGCCAGCAAGAAAGAGAAGGTCGGTTAACTGGTGAGCCATTTGTGTGCCAATTGGGAACACACATTGCTCCAAGCCAACGATAAAAATTCCCAGCCCGAGAACAACAAGAATCAGCCCGACTAACTTTTGTTTCAAGTGCGGAATGACTTTACGGATGGCAACAATCTGAAAGAAACCCAATACAAGAATTATTGGAAGAATATCCAGTAATGTTCCGCTCAGTGCGTTTCCCAGTAAATCAAGGATATCGGAACTCATAAGCTCCCAACTCCATAAATAAAAATCCCATAACCCAGAACAAATACAATGGGACTGAGGCTAGCCAAAGCAATCAGCCCAAAACCATCGAGCATAGGATTGCGTCCCCTTATGGATGTGGCCAGCCCGACACCCAGGGCGGTGACTAATGGGACGGTGATGGTTGAAGTTGTTATTCCGCCAGAATCATAGGCAATACCAATAATCTCTTTTGGAGCAAAAAATGTAGTGATGACGATGAGGCCGTAGCCACCCATGATGAACCAGATTAAAGGCCAACCCTTAAGAATTCGAACTACACCAATGGCGATGGCCAATCCGACAGAAAAGGCGACAGTAAAACGTAGTCCAAGAACAAAGCTGGCCACTGCGTCTTTATCGTTTGCAATAGCACCAGCTCCGGCGGCAAGATTCCCAGCCTTACTAGCTATAACGGTCAAAGCCGGTTCGGCAATGGTGGTGGAAAACCCTAAAGCAAATCCGAAAAAAATAATCCACCATGGATTACCTTTTAAAGCAAATTCATTGGCCATTTTTTCGCCAATGGGAAAGAGAGCACTTTCCAAGCCTAATATGAATATAAAAAGTCCTATGACGACCAGCACGATTCCGAAAAGAGTTTGTCCCAATTCTGGAAATGGTTTTTGAATAATGGCAAGCTGAAAAAAAGCGATAACGACTATAATGGGAAACACATCCATAAAAGCCGAAAATATTTTTGAGAATAGGAATTTAGCGGTATGCACTGGGTCAGGAAATTGGTTGAGTTGTGTAATAGTAATAATTCATCACATTTGCTACCGGAAAAAATTGATCGTATAGATAGAAATACTGAGTTGCTCAAACGGGCGAGCTTTCTTGCTAAAGTATAACAAAAATATATGAAAAATCAGTTAATATACCTATTCAATTAATATTCTAAATTTCAAGAAAGCAGGAATAAATATGAGTTCAGATGAATTGAACCAGGATGAGTTGAATCAGGACGAGTTAAATAAAGAGATGCTCCTGAATATTTTTTATAGCACTAAAGGAAACATTGATGATATCAATGCTGCTATTGATACAAATTTATTTGGAACGCGCACTAGAAGTCTGACATTATTTGATAAATTTGTGCGAGCTCGTTTATTGCTCAATCCAAAAGTATTACGGTTGGTCGATCTCGACTTGACTTGGTTTGAAACGGCTTTTTTGAGTCAGTATCCAGGCCTGGAAAATGTAGAAGATCTTGACCTAAGAAAAAATCAATTGGGTGATGAGGGATTAGACGCGCTGTTGTCATCTGATAAGTTGGACAATATCCGCAAACTGGATTTGAGAAGTAATCAAATTTCTCGGAAGGGAATGGAAATTTTGGCAGGGTCTGGAAAAATGGTAAAGCTGGAATATCTTGACCTGAGGTCAAACAGACTGGGAAAGGCCTGGGAGGACAAGCTTAAATCAAGCGTGCAGTTCCCAAACCTATCTTCGCTGAAAACAGCTTGAGCCAAAAGGCACTCTTTTTGTTCAAAAAACTTTATAGAACCAGGCGGTTTTTATTTTCCCGGATTTTTTGAACTATTTTGTCGGCGATCTCATTTGCTTTCACCTCATAAGAGCCATTTTGCAAGACATCGCGAAACTTGTTCACCAGTTCATGGCGAATTTCACTAGCGATGGTCTTGCTGGTGCTGGCTGAGGCTTGAGCCTTGGAAGGCTCAGAAAGCGTAACCTTATCAATGTTTGCAGAGGAAGGTTTGCCGCTGGATACCGGCTTGTTTTTTCCTTTGGCAGACCCGTTGACAGGATTTCGCCGACCTATTTTTGTAGTTATTTCTAGTTCATTCATGATGTTTTTTTTATTGTTGCAGTAGCAATAATACTCCTTCAGGTATTAGATTAGCTTGTCCTATCATTGCGGCTGAAGACTGAACCAGCAGTTGTTGCCGGGTTAATTCAGTGATCTCTTCAGCAACATCTCCATTTTTGATTGTTGCAGATGCAGCAGTCAAATTTTCAACCGCTACATTTAAAGTTTTCAACGCTCTTGTGAATCGATTTTGAGTTGCTCCAATACTGCCTCTTGTGGCACTGATTTTAGCTATTGCATCGTCAACCTTGGCCAACCCACTAACAGCTTCCTCAAAGTTTGCGACAGACAAACCATCAAGATCAAGGGTAGTTGTGTCAGACGATCCAATATTTGCAGCTTCATTTATATCTATTCGTCCACTTTCTTCTGAATCTAAACCCACAATCACTACTACATGATCAGTAGTGGCATCTGCTGCCAGAGATCCATCTAAAAGCTTTTGTCCATTAAACTCTGAAGTGCTGGATATACGGTTAAATTCGTTTCTCAGTGAATCGATTTCTAGTTGCAGTGCGCCTCGTTCTGTTTCCCCCAGCGCTCCATCAGCTGCGGATAAAAGTTCCCGTACGCGTATCAGGATTCCTGATTGTTCATTCAAACCACCTTCGGCGACATTGATGAGACTAATTCCATCATTGAGATTTCTCGCAGATTGTCTTAAAGTCCTTGCATCGGAGCGAAGTAGTTCAGATACGGATTTGTCTGCACCGTTGGTGTCTCGATCACCGGAAGCAACCCTGCCAATCGCTTCACCTAGATTGCGGTTGTTAACATCCAGCCTATTTTGGGCAACAGTAGAACTTAAATTATTGAAGATTCGTAGTGGCATTCCATTTCCTCCATGAAATTGGAATTTATGTGGTTAAAGGGTCTTCCTGCACCGGGCCCTCCAAGGCCTCAGCTGTTTTTTGCAACCCTTAATTTGCGCAGTCTCCAAACTGCCTTAATTTTGTTACGGCTCAAATGGGGAATTCTTGAGTATTTTTTACTATTTTTCTTTGAAAAACAGTAGTTAGCAGTCTATTTGCCCGAGTTTGCGTGTGTTTTTCTTAATACACATTTTGACTTATTATTTTGGAAAAAAATGAGATACTGATAGAAAAACGTGGGTAAAGGCTTATATTACAGAGCTAAAAATAGGAGCGCATGATGCGAATAATTTTGAAAGTGGAAGGGATGACTTGTCAGCACTGTGTCCAAACTGTAACTGAAACGGTAGGAAAAATGTCGGGGGTTGATAAAGTGGACGTCAGTCTTGAACAAAAAGAAGTGACAATAGATTTTGACGAAACACAAACACAAACGGAGGAGATATCTGCTCAGATTGTTGGGGCGGGATTTGAAGTGATCGGAAATTAGAACTAGGAGTGCATTTTTCCTATCTTGATCTTGAGTGTTTTTTCGTGACCATCTCGGAATATTTTAACAGGCACCTCTTTCCCAATAGCTGTATCTGCAACCAACTTTTGGAAATACTTTAAATCTGAAATAGTTTGGCCATCAAACTGGATGATAATATCTCCACGAAGCATTCCTCCTGATTGGGCAGGTGTTTTATTTGCGATGCTATTGACCAACACCCCGACCACTGAGTTATTCAAGTTGTAAGTGTTGGCCAGTTCCGGTGTCATATCCTGTATTCCAATTCCCAACCAGCCTCTTTCTACTGACCCATTGTGGATAAGTTGAGCTCCCACATCCAAGGCCATCTCTACAGGAATAGCAAAGCTCACTCCAGAGCCAATGGCAGCCACAGCTGTATTGATCCCGACAATTTGCCCATCCAGGTTGATCAAAGGACCGCCGCTGTTGCCCGGGTTGATTGAAGCATCGGTCTGGATAAAGTTTTCAAAATGGCTGATCCCCAGATCTGTACGTCCTGTTCCGCTGATCACGCCTACGGTGACAGTTCCTTCAAGTCCATAGGGGTTTCCTATAGCCATCACCCATTCACCAACGCTTAAGGCTTTGGACTCTCCAAACTCTGGCTCAGGAAGACGTCGCAGTGTAGATATTTTCAAGACTGCAAGATCCGTGTAGGTGTCATAGCCAAGTATTTTTGCGAAATACTCTTTTCCATCAGATAACTTGACTAAAATCCTATCGAGTTTTTCAACAACATGGTAGTTGGTCAAAATATAGCCGTTGGAATCCAGGATGATGCCTGACCCAACATTCTCAACACTATATTTGCGGGTTTTTAGGTTCTCAGCGAACCAGTTTCTAATCGAGGCATACCAGGGTTTATTGCCATGCGGCTCATACCAGGATGACTTTTCCACCAGTTCCTTGACCTTGTTCACACTGACTACAGAGGGCTTGATTTTTTTCGCATTACGTATAAATGCGTTTTGCAGATCCAACAGGTTTTTATAGTCATGACTATATTCAAGGTTGCTGGGAATAGCCTTTTTAGGAATTGACGGACTATAGCTGTCCAGAAAAAAAGAGGCATTTATTAAGACAAAGGCAAGCATCAAGCAACCCCATGCAAGCTTTCGAAAATAATGAATGGGTTTTGAATCAGGCATGTTTGAATCCGGTATAAATGGTTGTGACACCAAAGGTCAACTCTTTGTAAGCGACTGACTCGAACCCGGCTTTTTTCAGGATAGAAGCAAATGCCTCACCCTTGGGAAATGCTCCTACAGAATCAGGGAGATAAGAGTATGCGCTCTTGTGACCCGAGACCCAGCGTCCCATCACAGGTAAAATTTTCTCAAAATATAAGCGATAAAGCCATTGTAATAATCCGTTCTGAGGGAAAGAGAATTCCAATATCACGATTTTACCTTTTGGCTTCAATACCCGGTGAATTTCTTCAATTGCATGATCAATGTCAGCAAAATTTCTGGCACCAAAAGCAGAAATGGCACCATCAAAGCTATTACTTTTTAAAGGCAGGTTCTCAGCCGTTCCCGGAAATAACTGAACAGATGATTGCATGTTCTGTTCAACTACCTTGTTTTTGCCAAGTTCTAGCATTGCGGCGCTGAAATCAACACCGATAATGCGTGACTTATCTCGAAGGGCTACTTCAAGAGCAATATCAGCAGTACCTGTTGCCACATCAAGGAAAAATTGATTTTCTATAGGTTCGAGTTCATCAACGGCAATCTTTCTCCAATATCGGTCACAGCCAGCACTCAAAAGTCCATTGAGAAAGTCATATCTCGGTGCTACGGCGTTGAACATATCCTGAATGGGATTTGTTCTGTCAACTGGTGCACTAATACCTTGTTTGACTTGAGAAGGTGACATGTCCAACATATTGATTTATATATAAGATAAGAAATAAAGTTTAGCATCAGTCGCTATCAGGTACAAGCAAGACTTGGGTTGGTACCCGGGATAAGTGAAGTTGTTGTACAAACACTGAAAATTATTATGGAGTTTTATAATGAAGACAGTTTTGGTTCCTATCGCTCCAGGCTTTGAGGAGATTGAAACGATCACCGTTGTCGATATATTGCGACGGGCCGGTGCCCGAGTTACCCTTGCAGGAGCTGAAGACGGACCACTGAAAGGGGCTAGAGGTATTCTTGTAATGCCCGATGAGCAGCTCAATAATATCCTGGAAAAAGATTTCGATTTGATCGTTTTACCAGGAGGTCAACCCGGCACTGATAATCTCAGAAAGGATGTCCGGGTTACTCAATTGCTTAAAAAGATGGATGGACTTGGCAAAAATATCGCCGCGATTTGTGCAGCTCCATTGGTCTTAATGGATGCGGGAATTCTGGAAAAGCGATGTGTGACCAGTCACCCCTCTGTTCAAAGTGACTTGCAGGGCATACGTTATAAAGACGACAGGGTAGTCGTAGACGGACATATTGTCACCAGCAGGTCACCGGGGACGGCGATGGAGTTTTCACTCAAACTCATCGAAGTTCTATTTGGTCGGAAACGGATGGATGTAGTTAATCAGGGTATTCTCGCAAAAACATGATCTTTTAGGGGTTTGGAAACAAGTTTTCTATCTGGGGTTAATAAGTGAGTGCTAAATTTTTCGAAACTATTTTGTAGAAGCCCCATCTTATTATTTGGGCACTAGCTCACGAGACCTGTTACTCATAGTTTTATAGAGGGTGCAATGAATATCTCTTATAGTCAGCTTTTAGTGAATAAAAGGCGTGTTAAACGCCGAATAAAGAAAAAAGAAGCTAATGAAGTCCGTTGCCACCATTGCAGTGGTGCATTTAGAGGGCATGAGGAGATTGAAACTTGTTTGATGTGTGGTCGAGAAAAGGGCCATGTTTGCTCAAATTGTTTACATGCTCCCGAAGGTCAGGAAAAAAAACTTGCCTGATGAAGTTTCTATGACTCTCCTCCAAGATCCATAATACCGGTAAATACTGACTGGCATTGTCCACCCACACATATTTCTTGATTTCCTTGATTCGACACCTCCACATGGATCAATGAAGGGCGTTGCATTGCATAACCCTGTTCAATGACCATGCTGATCTCCTCTTCATCAGTCAAACTGGCCCAATAGGCACCCATAGCCCCAGCTACGCTTCCTGTTGCAGGGTCTTCGGGAATCCCAAGGCCCGGGGCAAAAGCACGTGCGTGAACGGTATTTTTCGGGTTGAGAGTTTCTCGGCAGAAGGGATAAATCATATCAATTCCCAAAGGTCCCAAAACTTCATCTAAAATCTGAGTATTAACATCTATCTCATTGATAATGCTAAGTGATTTTATGGGGACGAATAATGCAGGAAAACCTGTGGAAACAACTTTGAGGGGAAGGTTTTCATCCAAACCAATAAGTGGAATCCCCAACGCATTGGCAATTTTCTGCGTCAGGCTCAGCTCATGTAGTGTTTGTGCAGGGGGGTGACGCATAAAACTTTTGTCTACATCGGTTGATACAGAAATTATCCCAGCTTTGAAATTTAAGCGTAGTGGGTTGACAGTAGTAGCGCCATATTTTCTGAGAACGTATGCGGTTCCAAGGGTAGGGTGACCGGCAAAAGGAATTTCACGGGTGGGGGTGAAAATCCTTACATCGAAGTCTGCTTCTTTCTTGGTGGAGGGGTAAACGAAGGTGGTCTCGGATAAATTCATCTCTCGAGCTACCTTCTGCAAATCCTCTTCCTTAAAGTTTTGTCCCTGGGTGAAAACGGCCAAAGGATTACCACCAAAAATATGGTCGGTAAAAACATCTACCTGATAAAACGGTGTTTCCATACCACTAGCCGTGGAGGCAACTAGCAAGAGCGTGATTGAGCCGAGAGAACTATTGCTCAGTTTGCCACTTTGTTGCCTGCGGGGCTCTCCATTTCAAGAAAGGTTATTATTGATCCAGGACTTTAAAACATAAAGTGACCAGGGTCTCGACCATGAGACTCGACCAGATAGGAAATCGTTCCAGACATTTGCCACAGCCTGTTGTGAAACCAGCCCCTCAAGTTGTTGCAGTGGGGATAATAACACGGTTTCGATTTCCGGTCGCAAGGCTCCACGCATCCACATCTCAAAGGGAAAGGCGAACCCCATCTTTTTCCGTTGCCAGACATCTTCAGGCAACAGAGACTTCATTGAGTTGATCAATAGTTGCTTGGCTGTGCCGGCCTTTTCTTTTCCCGGCAAGCGAAACATCATCTCGACCAGCCGGTGATCCATAAAAGGGACTCTAACTTCAAGTGGGTGTGCCATGCTCATCATGTCAACATCGCGCAAAAGCATATTTTGCAGGTAGTGAAATGTTTCGAGATAAGAGATCTGGTTGAACTCATCATCATTAGGAAACTGCTCGATCTGATTCCGGGTACGTTGATAGTCTTTTTCAATTTCAGTTCGCGCCTGTTTCTTGTCAACGAATAAATGGGTGACAGGTTCCTGGCAGAATAGGGCGCGAATCAGGAAATATTCATGAGCTCCGCTTAATTTCCCCTGCACCCAGTGTTCCAGTTTTGTGGATTGATCGGAAGGGAATAACCCTTTACACAATCCAACGCCCCATTTCATAAATGGAATGTATTTGAATAACTTTTTTCTTTGCATGAGTTTGGGGATCAGTTGGAAAGAGGGGTAGCCCCCAAACAGTTCATCGCCTCCCAATCCGCTTAACGCCACTTTCAATCCAACCTCATGGGCTGAACGGGATATCAGGTAAGTATTGATACCGTCGATGGTAGGTTGATCCATGGCTGACAGGGAAGAGGGCAGAGCCTGCAAAAGTTGTTCTTCATCCAATCGTAAGACATGATGGTTCGTCTTGAATCGATCAGAAACTTTCTGCGAATACTCCGACTCATCGAATTCCTTTTCCTGAAAACCGATGGTCAGAGTGGTGACAGGGTCATCAGAAATACTGGCCAGGTTTCCCACTATGACACTCGAATCAATTCCACCGCTTAAGAATGCTCCCAAAGGAACATCGCTGATACTGCGACATCGAACGGACTCTTCGATCACAGTTCTAACTTGTTCATGAATGTCTTCACCACTGATTGGCGATTCATTTTGGTTGAATGGATTCCAATATTCCTTTTCTTCCCAGTTGCCGTTTTTATCTATCCATAAATAATGGCCGGGTTTCAACTCGCGCACAGAATTAACGATGGTTTCGGGAGCTTTAGAGTGTCCAAAGGAAAGGTAATGATAGAGTCCGGTCGGGTTTATGGTTTTGTCTATGAAACCGGAAGCAAGCAGGGAACGCAATTCAGAGGCAAATGCGAACTGCTGGTCTTTTATATGATAGTAGAGTGGTTTGATACCTAATCGGTCGCGGGACACAAACAACGCTTCGCGTTTATTGTCCCAGATGGCGAAAGAGAACATCCCAATAAGTCGGTCGAGACAACCAACGCCCCAGTGCTCGTAAGCTCTCAATAAAACTTCAGTGTCAGATTGAGAGTGAAACTGGAACTTTTCAGCCAGTTCATTTCTCAGTTCCTGATAATTATAGATTTCGCTGTTGGTAGAAACCCAAACCGATTTGTCGTCGTTGGCCATTGGCTGGTGCCCAGCAGCGGAAAGATCGATGATGGAAAATCTTTGATGGCCTAAATGAAGGGCGGGTCCATTAGCAACCTCAATACGTTCCTCACCCCGATCATCAGGCCCTCGATGACGCAGTGCATCCAGCATATTACGCAGGACTTTTCCAGGGTTATCTGGTTGACCGGAAGGATCAAAGTTTATAAAGCCAGTGATGCCGCACATAGGTGGTAGTTTTAGAGTGGGTTAGAGACCATCCGCATGAGGTGTCTTACAACAAACGTACTATCGGATTCTGAGCCTAAATAGTCAAGAGCTTTTCATTCTTTATATAATACTTGCAGGGGAGGGGCACAACATCACGAAGTCTAGATATCTATTTCACTTTCACTACAATGCGGTGATGCATTTTTTGTGTTGGGCGGGC
>JAJDBI010000222.1 GCA_029261435.1 Nitrospinaceae bacterium | reverse complement strand
GATGAAGATAATTATCCGATTAGAAGAGAAGAAAGTCGGAACATGATTTATGTGGGGATTACCCGGACTCAGGATGACCTGCTTTTGACAACGGTTAAACCTTTTTCGCGAGTATTCTTCTACGACAAATAGAAATAACTAAAATATTTTTATTTCTTTAAAAAGTGTTGCGAAACCTAGAAGGCGGACTATATTGTTGTTGTAAGGGATTTGAGACCCACCTTAACCAAGGAGGTCGGTATAGAAGCTGATAGTCCACCTAAAAAGTATAGTAAAACCAAATTGAAAGTTCGCATATAAGTGTGAACGGTCCCACAGAGATTGCAAGACGGGCCAAAAAAAAGAGAAAAAACGCGTTGAGCAGGTGCAACGCGTTTTTTATTTTTATGCATAGGGTGGAATGGAAAAGAAATATCTTCTTTTAATAGAATATGAAGGCACCGCCTACCACGGCTGGCAGGTGCAGACAAATGCCCTCACCATTCAGGAAGTCGTGGAAAAAGCTCTCAGCAGAATCTTGAATACTCGCACGACTGTTTTAAGTTCGGGCAGAACCGATGCTGGTGTTCATTCCGAAGGAATGCCGGCTCATTTTGTAGCTGAGTTAAAAATGTCAGTGAGCCAGATACAGCTAGCTCTTAACAGCCTTCTTCCTCATGATATTAGCATTAGAGAAGTGCGCGAAGTCCCGATGACGTTCAATGCCCGTGGCTCTGCCAGGAGCAAACTATACCGTTATTCCATTTTAAATAGAGATTACCCTTCGGCGCTCAACTTCCGTCGTTCGTGGTTCATCCCTCATGAACTGGATATTGCGGCCATGCAAAAAGCTGCCGAATATTTACTGGGAGAACACGATTTCACATCGTTCCGGGCCGGTAACTGTAATGCAAAATCTCCTGTACGGACTATGAACCGTGTTGAGATTATTCAGCGAGACGACTTCCTGCTCTTTGAGTTTGAAGGAAAGGGATTCCTCAAACATATGGTGCGTAATTTTGTAGGAACCCTGGTGTATGTCGGAAAGAAAAAAATTCCACCAGAACAAGTGATGACCATCCTCGAAGCCTGTGATAGAAAAGTAGCGGGTCCCACTGCCCCGTCTCACGGGCTTTGTCTGATAAAAGTGGAGTATTAGACTTCTAACTTTTTTCCGTTGGGATTGAAAATCCTGAAGTGGCCCATACCGCGTCTGGCCATGGCGCACTTCATGGCAGTTTCCACCACCCCCAGTCCATAAGTTACGCTACGGCTGAAACTGATGGATGAGGCATCGTCGAAATAAAGGGCAGGACAGGACACTTCCCCCACTTCAAAGCCAAAATACAGGGTCTGGCAAAGCATCTGGTTGTCGAACACGAAATCATCGGAGTTTTCCAGCAGAGGGATGGTCTCCAGTACTTTTCGACTGAAGGCTCGGTAGCCGGTGTGATACTCAGAAAGTTTTTGCTGGATGAGCAGGTTCTCAGTCAGGGTTAAAATACGGTTTGAAACGTATTTATAGAGCGGCATTCCCCCCATCAGGGCTTTGTTCCCCAAAATTCTGGAGCCAATCACGGCATCAAAAAGCCCTTCTGTCATCATCGATGCCATGGGTAGTATGAGTTTTGGGGTATATTGATAATCCGGGTGCAACATGATAACAATATCGGCTCCGCTCTCAAGAGCAGCCTGATAGCAGGTCTTCTGGTTACCTCCATAGCCTTTGTTTTCTGTATGGACAAAAGTTTTGATGTCCAGTTCTCGTGACACTTTGACGGTTTCATCAGTACTGGCATCATCCGTGAGGATGACGTCATCGACAATATCTTTAGGGATTTCGTCGTAAGTTTTTTTGAGAGTTTTTTCGGCATTGTAGGCCGGCATGACGACGCAGATGCGTTTGCCATTTAACATAGGCTTGATGGTGGTGAGTGCTTGGTTATAGATTTAGTTTCAACGCGTTATGATAATGCAAAAATAAATATTTACAACGAAATTTATGCCCGTATACTTCCACTCGGCGTGGGGCCAATTTGTACTTACATTATCTGGTCAGCTAAAGGGTTTTCTCGGTCTAACGAACTCTCGCTCAGCTTCTTCCTCTGTAAGGGGGCGTGCCGCCGCTGGCAATGTATGATCAACTTTGATCCATAGGATCTTTTTGTAAAAGGACCGGGGATAGGATGACTGTCCCCATATTTAGGAGTTTGATTTAGATATGAAAACTGAATTTAATATCGCGATATTTCCCGGAGATGGAATTGGTCCTGAAGTAATCCAGGAAGCCTTGAAAATTCTCAAAATCATTGAGTCAAAACTGGGTTTAAAGATTAATCTCAATGAAGCTCCGGTAGGGGGTGCTGGATATGAGGCCACCGGACACCCTTTGCCAGAGGCATCTTTAACGGCAGCACAAAATGCCGATGCGGTCTTGCTGGGTGCAGTGGGTGGCCCGAAGTGGGAAAATATAGATTTTTCTCTTAGACCTGAACGAGCTTTGTTGGGGTTACGTTCCAGCCTGGGGCTCTATGCCAACCTTCGTCCTGCCAGTATTTTTCCGGCTTTGGTAGATTCATCCACTTTGAAGCGTGAAGTGGTAGAAGGTTTGGACCTTCTCGTCGTGCGTGAATTGACTGGCGGAATTTATTTTGGTCAGCCGCGGGGTGTTGACACACTTGAAGACGGCACGCGAAGAGGATTCAATACTCTGGTTTATACAGAACCGGAAATCGTTCGCATTGCCCGCATCGCCTTTGATGTGGCCCGCAAGCGTAATAAGTCTGTTTGTTCGGTGGATAAAGCCAATGTCTTGGAGGCTACGGGTTTCTGGCGTGAGGTTGTGACGAATTTGCATTCCGAATATTCTGAATGCAAATCAGTCACAACCTCACGCCAGAAACCCGTCGCCTCCAGAACATTGGCTTTATCCACAGAACAAACAGATTTATTACGCTTGCGGGCCACATCAAAGGCGATGCGGGCAATACGCACGATT
>JAJDBI010000221.1 GCA_029261435.1 Nitrospinaceae bacterium | reverse complement strand
AGTTTCCGGAGCCGGTTATTTCTGTTGCTATTGAGCCCAGGACCAAGGCTGAGCAGGATAAGCTTTCCGATTGTCTCGTTAAGCTTCTTCAGGAAGACCCTACGTTTAAGGTTAAGGTTGACAAGGACACTAATCAGACTGTTATTTCGGGGATGGGTGAGTTGCATCTTGAAATCCTGGTTGATCGAATGCGTCGCGAATTCTCTTTGGATGTGGATGTGTCTAAGCCGCAGGTTGCCTATAAGGAGACCATCACTAAGCCTGTTGAGCACGAGCATAAATATGTCAAGCAGAGCGGTGGGCGCGGTCAGTATGGGCATGTGGTGATCAAGGTCGAGCCTAGAGAGGCTGGATCTGGATTTGAATTTGTTAATAAGATTGTCGGGGGTGCTATTCCTCGTGAATTTATTCCTGCTGTTCAGAAGGGTGTTGTGGAGGCGATGGGTCGGGGTATTATGTGTGGTTATCCCACGGTGGATGTTTCTGTAACGTTGCTGGACGGGTCGTATCATGATGTTGACTCTTCTGAAATGGCATTTAAGATTTGTGCGTCAATGGCTTTTCGTGATGCTTGTAAGCAAGGATCTCCCCAATTGCTGGAACCGGTTATGGAGGTGGAGGTCGTTACGCCTGAAGAATTTATGGGCGATGTAATCGGAAAACTGAATTCCAAGCGCGGTAAGATCAAGGATCTTGCGGATCGTGCCGGTGCTAAGGTGATTCGAGCGGAAGTTCCTCTTTCTGGAATGTTTGGGTATTCCACCGATCTTCGGTCGGCTACTCAGGGTCGCGCGAATTACTCGATGGAGTTTTCCAAGTATGACGGTGTTCCCGCCGCGATTGCCGAGGAGTTGATGGCCAAGGCAACCGGATCTAATGAAAAATTAGCAGTCTAATAAAAATTATCTGAAAATACTATTGGAGTGAATCAGCATGGCTAAAGAAAAATTTGTACGAGATAAGCCTCACTTAAACGTTGGAACCATTGGTCATGTTGATCATGGTAAGACGACTCTTACGGCGGCAATTTCAGAGGTTCTGTCTAAGAAGGGTTTTGCGGAGACAATAGCCTTTGATCAGATTGACAAGGCCCCTGAGGAGAAAGAGCGGGGTATCACCATCGCTATTGCTCATATTGAGTACAACACTGAGGCCAGGCATTATGCGCATGTTGATTGTCCTGGTCATGCTGACTATGTTAAGAATATGATCACCGGTGCAGCGCAAATGGATGGCGGAGTTCTGGTTATCTCTGCAAATGATGGTCCTATGCCGCAGACTCGTGAGCATATTCTTTTGGCTCGACAGGTTGGCGTGCCGAAGCTCTGCGTATTCATGAATAAATGCGACATGGTTGATGACCCTGAGTTGCTTGATCTGGTTGAGATGGAGGTGCGTGAATTGTTGAGCAAGTATGACTTTCCCGGGGACGATGTTCCTGTTATCCGCGGAAGTGCTCTGCAGGCGCTGGAGAATCCAGAGGATGAAGAAAAAACAAAGCCTATCTGGGAATTGATGGAAGCGCTTGATACTTATTTCCCGGTTCCGGATCGTCCGGTTGACAAGCCTTTCTTGATGCCGATTGAGGATATTTTCAGTATTTCCGGGCGTGGAACTGTAGCTACCGGGCGTATTGAGACGGGAATACTCAAGGTTGGTGAGGAAATTGAGATCGTAGGTTTTAAGGAAACGGTAAAGACTACGGCTACCGGAGTTGAAATGTTCCGTAAGCTTCTTGATGAGGGGCGTGCCGGAGAAAACGTGGGTATTCTGTTACGCGGAACCAAGCGTGAAGATATCGAGCGCGGTCAGGTTCTGGCTAAGCCCGGATCCATCACTCCGCATACAAAATTCAAAGCAGAAGTTTATATCCTGACTAAGGAAGAGGGTGGTAGACATACTCCATTCTTCAATGGTTATCGTCCGCAGTTTTATTTCAGGACGACGGATGTAACGGGTGTTGCGACATTGCCGGCAGGTGTTGAGATGGTCATGCCTGGAGATAATGTTGCGATGGAGATAACGCTTATTACGCCTGTTGCAATGGACAAGGGTCTTAAGTTTGCTATCCGCGAGGGTGGTCGTACGGTGGGAGCCGGAGTTGTTGGTGAGATCGTCGAATAATGAGCGACCAGAAAATAAAAATCAGGCTCAAGGCTTACGATCATAAATTGCTGGATTGGTCGGTGGGGGAAATTGTGGAGACTACTCGGCGCACTGGCGCGAAAGTGGTCGGTCCGATTCCTTTGCCTACAATGAAAAATAAATGGACTGTTTTGCGTTCGCCTCATGTGGATAAGAAATCACGAGAGCAGTTTGAGATCCGAACGCATAAACGGATTCTTGAAATTCTTGAGCCAACACCCCAAACCGTAGATGCGCTGATGAAGCTGGATCTTTCGGGTGGTGTTGATATTGAGATCAAGCTTTAACATAGAGAAAATATGAGTGCTTTAATTGGAAAAAAAATTGGCATGACAGAAGTGTTTACAGATAAGGGGGACTGTGTCCCGGTTACTGTCATTCATGTAGAGCGTTGTGTGCCGGTTTTGAAGAGAACGGAAAAGAAGGATGGATACCAGGCGCTCATGCTGGCGTACGGTACGCGTAAGGCGAAGCATACTAATAAGCCCTTGCAGGGGTTTTATGACAAGATCAAGGCTGAGCCTGCAAAAATTCTTCAAGAGTTCAGGGGTGAGGATGTTGATGACGAAGCTATGGGTAAGCCGCTTAAGGTGGATGTTTTCAGCGAGGGCGATAGTGTTTCGGTAGTCGGTGTCACCAAGGGGCGAGGATTTGCCGGTGTTTTCAAGCGTTTCAATTACGGCGGCGCTCCTGCTTCTCATGGTCATCATGAGAGTTATCGTGGAACGGGTTCGATAGGAATGCATACTTATCCCGGGCGTGTGTTTAAGGGTACGGGTATGCCGGGTCGGATGGGCGGTAACAATGTTCGAGTGAGAAACCTGAAGGTGATCCGGGTGGATGTGGAAAATAATTTATTGTTGGTCAAGGGGGCGGTCCCTGGAGCCAATGGCGGAATCGTCAATATAACTAAATAATTAAGAAAAGAGTTTTCGGTCATGCCGGCATTAGATATTGTAGACAGTAATAATAAAAAGGTGGGAACCGTGGAGGCGCTTGCGAGTGTCTTTGAGGGTAAGGTCAACGAGGAGCTGGTTCAGAGGTATGTGAACATGCAGTTGGCAGCCCGTCGAGGTGGTAATGCGGCGACCATACAGAACAAGGGTGATTTGCATGGTAGCAACGCCAAGCCCTGGAGGCAGAAGGGGACTGGTCGTGCTCGCGCAGGAAACACTCGGTCGCCGATCTGGCGCGGTGGTATGACTGTTTTTGGTCCGAGTCCGAGAAGCTACGCATTTAATCTTTCCAAGAAGTCCAAGAAGCTTGCGATTAAATCGGTTTTGATAGAAAGATTGAAGCAGGATAACTTCACGGTGGTTGATTCGTTGAATCTTGAGAACCCCAAGACCAGGGATGCGGTGGCTTTGCTGTCCAGTATGGGTCTTCCTGCTAAAACGCTATTTCTTGTTTCGGAGAAAAACGACAATCTGCAGTTGGCAGTGCGTAATTTGCCTCGAGCAGATGTGCTTTTGGTTGACGGTCTTAATGTTTTTGACCTGTTGGCGCATGAGCGGATTGTTTGTACTCCCGAAGCGCTTAAAAAGATTGAGGAGCGGTTAAACTGATGGATATCTATAAGGTGATAGAGAAGCCCCTGGTTACGGAAAAAGGTGCTGGCATGCTTGAGACTGGTAACTGGGTGGTGTTTCGTGTTAACCCCGAGGCAAATAAAATTCAGATTCGGGAAGCCGTACAGAAAATTTTTGATGTAAAAGTCCTTCATGTTAATACCCAGGTTGTGCAGGGTAAGCGCAAGCGGTTTGGTAAGACCATGGGTCAGTCGAAAACCTGGAAAAAGGCAATGGTTCAGTTAAAAGAAGGCGAGAAGATTGAAATTTTTGAGGGAGTGTAAGTAGTAATGCCTATTAGGAAGCTAAAACCAAGATCACCCGGTGTACGGTTTCAGACCATTTCCGGTTTCGATGAGGTTACAAAATCGACACCTGAAAAA
>JAJDBI010000220.1 GCA_029261435.1 Nitrospinaceae bacterium | reverse complement strand
TGTCAACAACTGGGCTTTTATTTTTGTCTCAATCCAGAAATCATTAACAGCTTGACCAGCCCCGCTCTTTTCATCACCGCCTTCTTCTTTCTGTTTGCGCCGTGCTTCTTTTTCTGCCGTGGTCACCACCTGAATATGGTTGTGAATGACTTTAATGCGCGAGTCTTGTTTGGCTAGACTTTCAACTTCAGAGCGGACTCCCGCATCATCCAGGGTTCCTGTGAGCATGACTCGTTGTTCCCAGACATCAACATTCACGTCTAGAAGCAAACCTTTGTCTTTATTCTTTAATCTATCAAGAATTCCAGTATGAATTTTTGAGTCTGTAACCTGGTCTTCGGTGCTACGACTTTCCCACGCTTTTTGTGCTGCGGAAGTCACGACCGATGCGCAGCCAGAGAAAACGGTTGCCATGAAGATACCTGCTATAAGATAACAACCAAGAGTTAGACTTTTTTTCATGATTAAATCCTCTAATGAGATGTTCTTAGAAATAGTTTTTTATTTTTGCCTGCTTTTTAAGGACTTCGATATAATCCTTAGTGGCTTGTGAGCTTTGTTTATTAATGAGAAAGGTGTTGATGCTTTCTTTTTCTTTCTCAAAAGGACTGGTTCCTGCTGGTTTTTTGTCGGTGACTTTCAGTACGTGAAACCCGTGTCCGGTGCGGAAGATATTGCTGATTTCTCCCGCCTTCATTTTAAATGCCCTGTCGCTGAAAGCTGGAAGCATTTGTTTTCTGGTAAAATACCCCAAATCCCCTCCTTTGGCAGCCAAGCTGTCCTGAGAAAACTTTTTGGCCATTGCCGCAAAATCAGTCCCGTTGCGAAGTTGGTCGAGAATGGACTCGAATTTTTTGAGAATCTTTTGTTCCCCGGCTTTTCCTTTTGAAGGATTAAACTTCAACAAGATGATGCTGGCTCGGACCTTTTCCGGGCTGGTGAACTTGTTTTTGTTCTTTTCATAATAATCGAGGGCTTTGCTTTCGGGGATTTGAATTTTAGATTCGACCTCTTTCTTGATGATCTGATCCATATAGAAGTCGGTTTCAAGTTCAGCTTTATATTGATCCAGTGTCAAACCCATATCTGCGAGTTTATGCTCGAAAATGGCATCTGAGCGGAACTTGGCTTTCACTTCCTTGATCCGTTTTTCCATCATTTCTTTTGTAAAGCTGATTCCCGATTCTTTGGCCTTCAAGACGAGCAGGGTGCGCCCGATTTCGTCATCGATCAATTTTTTGGCGGCAGACTTTTCCTGATCCGCATTGAGAGGCATGCCACGTTTTTTGTATTGTTGTGCGGCTTTTTTTAATTCACGTGAAATAACATCCCCGCTGATATTTTCCCCATTGACCTGGGCCACCACTTTTGGGAGCTTGATTTTCAGTTCATCGTGTTTGTGCCCAGAGTGTGCCCAGACTTTTTCGGGATTGGCGGAAATCAACAGTCCTGCGCCAAACAGGATAAAAAATAAACTCAAGGAAACGAATCTTACCATCGGGGTCACCCTTTCTCTACGGTGAACAAATATTCATGGGGGTCAAAATTTAAGAGGTACGCTTAAAGCTAATCATTCGACCTATTTTTGTCAACCGATTTATTGATGTTGTAATTGACGGGTCAGGCCACGAAACAGGAAGGCCGCTATAGTCACGATGCCAAGCAGTACAATTACTGCGATCCGGTATTTGAGTGTCTCGGTTGAATTTAGAGTCCAGACCACTCCTCCCCAGAGCATTGGCCCCATGATCGATGCGGCTTTTCCTGCCAGTCCATACAATCCAAAAAATTCACCAACTTTCTCAGGAGGTGAGAGCTCTATAATGAAAGCACGACTGACCACCCAGACCCCGCCCATACCAACTCCGGCTATAGGCCCTACTATCCAGAACAAAGCTTCACTCTGGCTTGTAGCGGTTAGAAAGAGGGCGACGATCCAGAGTCCCAATACCAGCCAGTAGGACCAGATGACTCCTTTGTGCTTGACCAGAATGCCTATGATCCATGACCCGATCATTGCTCCCACGGTTGAGGAGATGAGAAAGCTTGTGATTTGACTGCCGCTGAACCCGATCACTTTGCTGGCATAAATTGCCATGAAGGCAATGATGGTGTTGACTGCATCAAGAACCAGAAAATGAATCAGGATAAACCGGAATAGAGAACGGTACTGCCGGGCGCGAAGAAAAGTTTGCTTGAGCGTATTGAATGCTTCTTTAAAGCGGATCGGTGGGGAGGCTTGCCCGGTTTCTGGGTCTTTAACGAACAGAAAGCAGGGGAGGGAAAAGAATAATAGCAAGCCAGCGGTGGGAAGAAAGGCTGCAGAACGTCCATCGGACTCGACATATCCTTTTACCATCAACATGCCAAAAATGGACCCGAGATAACCGAGGGCCACCCCATATCCTGAAACGAGGCCTACATGACTGCCTCGTGAGATGGAGGGGAGCATGCCGTTATAAAAAACCAATGCCGATTGGTAGCCATAGTTAGCCACCATGAATAAAATCAGTCCCGTCCAGAGATGATCTGTGGCTCCGATCAGTCCTGTGCAAAAAACACAAAGTAGTGTGAGTCCGGTCAAAGGACCTCTGCGTTTACCGGTGGTGTCTGAAAGTGCCCCGAAAACCGGGACGCTAACAGCTACCGCCAGCATGGAGAGGGAAAGGGCACTGCTGTATAAAATGTCCTGTCCTCCATGATCCACCGTAACCCATAACGCGAAATACAAGGAGATCACGTTCATAGAAAAAATGGTGTTGGCGAAATCGTAAAGGGACCAGGAGAAGATGGCGAGTCTGCTGGAGGATTTGTTCACTGGGAAGATAGTGCTGTGCGGAATCCGTAAATTTCGTTTTTAATGTGGGGTAAGTTGCGCGCACGGTTGACAATTTTCACCCCTTCGATGCTATTGACCCAGGAACCTCCTCTGAGGACCTTCATTTTCAGCGGACCTTGCGGTCCTTCTGGATTGATTTCGGGGCTGACGCGATAATAGTCCTTGTCATACCAGTCCAGGCACCATTCCCAGACATTTCCGGCTGTGTTGTATAGACCGAAAGGACTGACGCCGGAATGGTAATAGTAGACCTGAGCGGTGTAGGGATAGTTGTCGTTTTCCCCAAAGATATTGAGGAAGAAAAAATTGATGCCCTTGTCG
>JAJDBI010000219.1 GCA_029261435.1 Nitrospinaceae bacterium | reverse complement strand
TAGCACAGAAGTTTATTCAATTCAGAAGGCTTTGTAACAGGAAAATGCCGAAAGCCAAAGACCAATTTTTGACCGGCCCAAAATATTATGATAAACAATGAGTTAGGAAGTTCCATTCTTAGCATTTTCTTGCCAGAGTTTCTATTTCGCGATGACGAAGCCCAGAACCCACTTGATGCTGTTCCTTTTTTTTCTTTCCATATATGTCCTGACTGGGCAGGGGTCGATCCAGTCGGCAGACGGGAAAATTATGTTCTACCTGACCCAGGCGATGGTCGAAAACCAAAGCTTGAGTTTTTCTGAGGTGGTTACCTTGGAGGGTGCGTCGGGACCACAATTTTCCAAATATGGATTAGGAATGAGCGTTCTAGCCATTCCTTTTTACATTTTTGGTAAGGTGTTATCACTTCTGTTGGGCATCGAGGCTTCTTTGGCGACGCAATTTTCTGTAAGCATGATTAATGCTCTGCTCACGACTCTCAGTTGTCTGGTGATTTTTCAATTTGCAACGAACCGGTTTGACTTTAGTCCACGGACCGCTTTAATGTTGTCATCCGGGTTTGGGCTCTCCACCATAGCCTGGTATTACTCGGAAGACTTTATGAGCGAACCTGCTGCTACTTTGTTGCTGTTGTCGGCAGTATATTTCGTGACGAGCAAAGACCCTGCGATGCGGAAGCGGGATCTGCTTTGGGCGGGAACGTTTCTGGCGCTAGCGGTTTCCTGTCGGTTAGCGGTGCTGGTGGTTATACCGGGATTTATTATTTACCAATGGATGGTGTGGGCTGAATCGGAAGAGAAAAATGTGAGCGAGTTGGTTGAGGGTTTGATCCGCCCGGCAGTTCCTGTAGTCCTAGTCCTTTTTATCATCATGGCATATAATTATATCCGGTTCGCAGACCCACTGGAAACTGGATATGAAAAATTTTCCGGTCAATTTTTGGTTGGTTTTTTTGGCCTCCTTTTTTCGCCGGGTAAATCCTTGTTTTTGTTCAATCCTTTAACTCTGCTTGGGTGCTTGTCCTTCGGGCTTTGTTTCCGAGCGCAAAGAAAAACGGCATTGCTTTTTGGTTGGCTCATTATTTCGCACTTGTTATTGTTTTCTTTCTGGGGGAGTTGGGAAGGGGGTATGAGCTGGGGGCCTCGATTGATGCTGCTGGTTGTGCCGTATTTGATTTTACCCATTGGGTTTCTTTTGCAGGAGTATAAACAAGTTGTTAGAGTTCCCATTATAGTGATCCTGGTAGCTGGGGTTTTAGTTCAGCTACCTTCTGTGACGGTCAATATTGCCCGCTACTATTATGAAATGAGCCGAGACTTTGGAAGTTTGGGGCGCGACCAGATTTTATTTTCCCCAAAGTATTCCCAGTTGATCGGCCAATTCAAACAGGTTGGAAAGGTCTTTGAAAATCTCGGCGATGATTTACAGATAGCGCAAATGGTTTCCCTTGCAAAAAAGGGCGAGCGATTTCTGGGGACGGATATAGACGTGGTGCTGGAAAACGGACTGGCCGTTAATGTGCCCAATTTCTGGTGGTATTATATGTATCTGTTCGGATACCCTTTTTACTTTTGGCTTTTCCCTCCTGTTGCTCTGGTCGGAATCATAATGGTCAGCGGATACAGACTTTGCCGTGAAACCAACAACCCCTAATACTAAATAACTTATTGGAAGTGATATGGAAAACAAATGGAATGAAGCCGATGCCAAAGCGGCTATTGAAAAATATAAGGAAGTCTCAGAAGACATTGCACTGCGGGTTTACACATCAAGATTGATAGGTGCCGATCCCTCGCTGGTGCTTCATGGTGGAGGCAACACATCGGTCAAGTCGCGCACCCGTAACAAGGTGAATGAAGAGGTCGATGTGCTTTATGTGAAAGGCAGTGGTTGGGATTTGGATACGCTGGAGCCCCCGGGTCTTCCCGGAGTCCTGCTTGATCATCTGCAGAAATTGCGAGGCCTCGACCGGTTGAGCGATGAGGATATGGTCAATGAGCAGAGAACGCATTTGTTGGATGCGTCTTCGCCCAACCCCTCGGTGGAAACACTATTGCACGCGTTTTTACCGCATAAATTTATTGACCACTCGCACGCAGATGCCAGTTTGATCATCGCCAACCAACCGGATGCTGAGAAAATCTGCCGGGAAATTTATGGGGACAAGATCGCTATCGTTTCATACATCATGCCTGGTTTTGCACTTGCCAAAGCTTCTGCTGAAGTATATGAAAAAAACCCGCATGTTGAGGGGCTTTTGCTGATCAATCACGGGTTATTCACCTTTGGCAATACTGCTAAAGAAAGTTACGAAAGGCATATCCACGCGGTGACTCTTTTGGAAGAATATATCCAGAAGAACACGTTAAAACCTCTTACTCCCCTTACAGGTCCTGCATTGAATGCTGAGGAGGAAACCTTGATGAATGCGTTGGCACCTGTGCTTCGCGGACTATATAAAGAAAAGTCCGGCAAGGACTGGGTTCTCCACCATCGTGTAGACGCTCAGGCAAAAGCGTTTGCTTCCAGCAAAGAGTGTGGGGAGTGGTCTCAGGTTGGCACTGCCACCCCGGATCATGTGATCCGTACCAAACAAAAACCTCTGCTCCTGAACCTGCAACAGTGGCAAGATCATGACAAGCTACGGGAGGAAATCCTTCAGGCTCTGAGCGGTTATTGTGAAAGCTATCATCAGTATTTTGAGGCCAACAAAACTGCCAAAGGGGTGGATAAAACCGAACTGGACCAGTTGCCCCGGGTTCTGCTGGTGGCCGGGTTAGGCTTGGTGACGATCGGTAAAACGGTTAAAGAGACTGGGATCTCAGCCGATATTTATCAGCACACTATTGATATCATCCACAAATCCTTTTCAGTGGGAGAGTATAAACCCCTTGATCCGAGTGACCTGTTCGATATGGAATACTGGTCATTAGAGCAGGCCAAGCTGGGCAAAAGCAAAGCTCCGACTTTGCAGGGCAGGGTAGTGTACATCACGGGGGCCGCTTCTGGAATTGGTTTGGCCACCGCCAGGCTTTTTGCCGAGCAAGGGGCGAATCTTTTTCTCACCGATGTAACGGCCGATAAATTACAAGAAGCTGCTGAGTCTATACGCAAAAAATCCAAGGCGGGTGTTGTTGCTGAGGTTTTGGATGTGACCGACGAGTCAGCCGTGCACCAGTCGTTTAAACAAATAGTTAATATCTTTGGCGGTATCGATATTTTGATTTCCAATGCCGGTAACGCCGTACAGGGTGCGATTGGTGAGATGGATATGAAAGCATTGCGCGCAAGTTTCGAATTGAACTTTTTCTCTCATCAGGTGTTGGCCTCCGAAGCTTTGAAACTTTTTCTGAGACAGAAAACAGGAGGCGTTTTGCTGTTCAATGCATCCAAAGCGGCGTTCAATCCAGGAAAAAACTTTGGCCCATACGCGCTTCCCAAGTCGGCAGTGGTGGCACTCACCAAGCAGTATGCGCTGGACTATGGTTCTGATGGTGTTCGCTCTAACGCTATCAACGCCGACCGCATTCGTACGGCACTGTTTTCTGAGGAAGTGGTGAAAGAAAGAGCCGGTGCGCGTGGACTCTCTCCTGATGATTATTTCAGAAACAACCTTTTGCAAGAGGAAGTCTATGATACCGATGTGGCACAGGGATTCCTCAACCTGGCATTGGCAGAAAAAACAACGGGAAGTATCATTACCATAGACGGAGGTAATATTGCCGCAAGCCCCCGCTGACCAACCACTCGGCGTGGATCCGGCTGGCAATAGCGATTGTTGGTGAGAAATATTTTTCTCGGTTTGATGAGTAATGCAGTGCTGGCCCTACGCCTAGTAGGGAATTTCTCCGCCGGAGATTCTTCGGGGCTGTTTATCATATTCGAGAGGGTGGTCCCCGCCAGGCAGGATGGTGCCGTCTGGTGAGTATGGGCCGATCTTGCTCCAGGTTCCTGATTGCTGTTCTGCAACATATTCCATTTCCAGAATCGCCTTGGGGTTTTTGTAACCGTACTTGGAGGGAGCAATCAACCGCAATGGAAATCCGTGAGCATCGGAAAGAAGTTTGCCGTTCATGCTGTGCACGAGCAGAACCCGATCTTGAGTTAATGCTTCGCGTGACAAGTATTCCTTATATTCATCACCGCAATGAAACACCACTCCTCTGGCGGAAGCATGGGGACGAATCACCTTCTCGAGTTCTTTTATCGAAAATCCGCGCCATTCTGCACGCGCTGACCAGCACTCCACACATTTGAGTCGGGAAGATTGCGACTGAGCAGGAAGGTTTTTTAGATCAGTCAGCGTGAAAGTTGTTGGGGATTCGCACAAACCACTTATTTTCAATGTCCAGGTTTTACCGTTGATGCGACGCATAGGTTTCCAGAAATTGATGTAGAAAGAGCGGTGTTTCCCCTCTCGGGTTTTACCGACAAAATCGGTCCCTGAAAACGAATCGGTGGCCTCTGCTTTTGTGAGGCCGCGAAACAGGTTCCAGAAAAATAGAGCTGTTGACCAAATCCCTCCTTTTATAAAAAGTCGGCGTGTTAATTTTCCGAATTGACGCATCTAAATCCCAGAAAAATGAATCGCTCTGAAGGAGCGATCAGGTTGCGGTCAAAAGTTTTTCCGTATTCATAATCCAAGTGATGGTTCCACAGCCCACCTCTGGTGACCTTTTTCTTGTTTTCGGAACTCGCAGTCCATTCCCAGACAGAGCTTGCCATATCGCGGACTCCATACGGTGAGCTGTCTTTTTTATTGAGTCCGACGCGGCGTTTTATGATTCCAGAATAAAACGGATGTGGTTTTTTGCGCAGTGGTTTGTTTCCCCAGGGATAAAGCCGGGCATCGGTGCCTCGAGCAGATTTTTCCCATTCTTCCTCTGTGGGCAGGCGTTTGCCAACTTGTTCGCAATAAGTTTCAGCCTGATACCAGGTTATGTTGGTGACAGGGTGAGGCTCGAAACCTTCCCAGAATGTATGGTCTGAAAACTGTTGCCGGAATTCTTCATTGGTCACTTCAAATCGGTCGATGAAGAAAGTTCCAAGGACTGCAGTCTTTTTGGGAGAGGCATAGTCATCGGCATTGTCACCCATGACAACTTCCCCGGCAGGCACTTCCACCATTTCAGATACGTCAGCAATGTTTAATCCCGATACAAGGATTAAGGAAATAAAAAGGGCGACAGTATTCATGAGCCCATTGTAAATCGTAAAAAGGATTATGTGCCAGAAAAGAAAATACTATTCCTTTCAAACCGTTCAAATCATAAAAGGAAGTTAACAAGTGACGAGGGGGCAACGAGTTGCATCTATAGGATTATGCATTGAGAAGATATTTTAGAAGCTTAACAGTTAAGATTAATATTGGAAATGCTAAATTGCTGTTGTATTGTGTGCATATAGTAGTTTTTTGCGGGTGAGTCTATGTTGTACTTTGTTAGTAGATAGTTAGCAGAGATTTCTTCAGCCATAATAAATCAAATTAAGAAAAGTATTCGAATCATGTTCGCTGGAGAGGCAGGCACCCAACTTGACCTCCCCCTGTATACTCATTTAAGCTCAATGTTCTTCAAGAAAACCCTTATTAATTAACCAATACGTTAGACAAGCTTATGACCGAGAAAGAAAGACCATCGTCTCCCCAGCCTGATCGCATTCAAACTTCCCAATACCAGCCAGAAGATGAAATAAACATTTTTGATTTGCTGGAAGTGCTGGTCAGGAAGAAAGTTCTTATATTTTTTACAACCTCTATTTTTACCTTTCTTTCAATTATTTATGTGTTCTCAGTCACACCCATTTATCGTGCTACTATCGGCTTCCAGTCATCAGAGAAAGGTTTGACCTTGCTCTTTCCTGACTTTATTGCTGAGATTCTTCCTGATACTTCCAGATCAGAAAAAGGGTCTATAGTGAGAGAGAAAGACTACCTGATAATTAAATTTTTAACAGAGTTTCAGTCTTACCTGACTCAGGAAAAAGTGTTTATTGAAGGAGAATTTCTTCAAAGATTTGATGCCAACGACCCTAATGTTGATATTAGAAAAAGGATTGTGCAAGAAATTAACAGGTCTATTCATGTGAGTGATAGTGGTAACGGTAAACAAGAAACGGCTAATAAAATCACCGGTCAAACTATTATTTTTGAAATGGAGGGAACAAAACCTGAACTGATTTCAGATTTTTTGAACGTCTTAGCTGAGCGGGCAAAAAGAGAGGTTGTAAATAGTGCAAAAGAGTCAATGAGACAAGGAATTAAAGTCTTGTTGGATAAGTACTCTGCCGAATTGGAGAAACTGCATTCTAAAGAACAAGCGGAGAAGGCTAGCAAAGCCAGGCGTTTTTCGGACAACCTTGAAATCGCCAAAAACTTGGGTATCGTGGACAACAATTTTGGCGGACCCACAACAAATATATCCCTTTCGTTAGGGAGCTTTCCAATTTGGTATTTATATGGACAACGTGCTCTTGAACAGGAGTTGAAAGTACTGGAGCGTAGAGCTGCTTCTAGCCAATATACTGAACAAACAGCTGAATTGGATTATAAAATGTCATATTTGTCCAAGATTGATTTGTCCAAAATAAATTTCGAACCAGTTATTATCAGTCGTCATAGTATTCCTCCGGTAAATCCAATTAATATCAATAAAACTAATATTATCGCAATGGGAATTGTGTTGGGACTGACTATTGGTATCGTATTTGCTTTTTTAAGTAATTCAATGGCTCAACTTAAAGAAAGATCGAAATTCAGTTAATTGCTTGTTGTGGTTGGTCTCGAAGGCTTTGTGTGAAATCCTAAGTAGCTTCCATAAGTCAATAGATTGGGTGTTGACCGATTCAGGGGAACACGTAATAAAAACTATTCCCACTCGATGGTGCCAGGGGGTTTGGAGCTGATGTCATAAACCACCCGATTAACTCCGTGAACTTCGTTGATGATGCGGTTAGAGAGTTTCCCCAAGAGTTCGTAGGGTAGGTGGGCCCAGTCGGCAGTCATGCCATCGGTGCTGGTGACGGCGCGGATGGCCATCACGTTTTCGTAGGTGCGGGCATCGCCCATGACTCCTACAGTTTTTACTGGGAGCAGGACCGCGAATGATTGCCATAAATCGTTGTACAGGCCTGCTGCTTTCACTTCTTCCAGAATAATTTTATCGCCGGCACAAAGAATCTTAAGGCGCTCGCGGGTCACATCTCCCAGAATACGGATGGCCAGTCCCGGTCCCGGGAATGGTTGTCGATTGATGATTTCATCCGGCATGCCCATCTCGCGTCCGAGTACGCGAACCTCATCTTTGAATAATTCGCGAAACGGTTCGAGAAGTTTTAAATTCATTTTTTCAGGCAGGCCACCAACATTGTGGTGCGACTTGATCACAACTGATGGACCGCCCTTGAAGGAGACTGACTCGATGACGTCAGGATACAATGTTCCCTGGGCCAGAAAAGTAAAGTCTCCGCGCTTTTTTGCTTCTTCTTCAAAGACTTCGATGAAGGTATTGCCGATGGATTTTCTTTTTTGCTCGGGGTCAGTGATGTCTTTTAGTTTATCAAGAAACTTGTCTGCGGCGTCGATGACATCGAGGTTGATGTTGAAGTTGTCGCGAAATGTGCTTTCTACTTTATCTCTTTCACCGGATCGTAAAAGTCCGTTGTCAATGAACAGGCAGTGCAGGTTATCGCCGATGGCTTTATGAATCAACACCGCTGCGACCGAAGAATCCACTCCACCGCTCAAACCGCAAACGACCTTTGATTTTCCCACCTTGTCCCGTATATCTTTGATCATATATTCGACCAGAGATTCCATTTTCCAGTTCTTCGCACACTGGCAGATTTTAAACAGGAAGTTGTTGAGAATCCTTGTGCCTTCCATCGTGTGGACTACTTCCGGGTGGAATTGCAAGCCGTAAATATGAGCTACCGGGTCTTCAATGGCCGCCATAGGTGAGTTGTCTGTGAAAGCAATGCCTTTGAATCCGTTCGGCAACTTTGAGATGCGGTCTCCATGGCTCATCCAAACGACTGAATTATTTTTAACTTCTTCAAATAAATGGGAAAATTCTTTTAACATCAACTCGGCTCTACCAAATTCACGATTTTTGGACGGGGCTACCTTGCCGCCCAGAATATGGGTGATGAGTTGCATGCCGTAGCAGATGCCGAGAATGGGAATGCCCAGTTCAAACAGCTTTCGGTCGCAAAGCGGTGAATCTTTTTCCAGAACACTTGCTGGTCCTCCAGAGAGAATAATGCCTTTTGCATTAAAGGCTTTGATCTCGTCAAAGGGTAAGGTGCAAGGGTGGATCTCGCAATAGACTTGGGATTCCCGTACTTTACGGGCGATGTTCTGAGTGTATTGCGATCCGAAATCAAGGATGAGAATTTTTTGTTCGTGCAGGATATCTGTGGTCATGGCAATGAGGGGATCCGTTTAGCTAGTCCGGAGAAACTCCGGGGGTTCAATCGATATTATAGTTCGGAGCTTCTTTGGTCACGATTACATCGTGAACGTGACTTTCACGAAGCCCGGACGGGGTGATCTTGATGAATGACGCATTCTTTCTCAATTCGTCAATGGTAGCGGCTCCGCAATATCCCATCCCTGCACGTAGTCCTCCTAACAGTTGGTGAACGGTGAATGACAATGCGCCTCGGTATGGAATGCGTGCTTCCACTCCTTCTGGAACCAATTTGCTTTCAGAGAGCTCCCATTCTTGGAAGTATCGGTCGCTGGATCCCTGAGACATGGCACCGATGGAACCCATGCCGCGATATTCCTTATAGCTTCTTCCCTGATAAAGAATCTTTTCTCCGGGACTCTCTTCAGTCCCGGCAAAGAGGGAACCGATCATAACTGAACTGGCTCCGGCGGCGATGGCTTTAGTGATGTCACCGGAAAGCTTAATGCCACCATCGGAAATAATGGGGATATTTTTTTTCTCTGCCACTTTAACGCATTCTGCGATGGCGGAAATTTGCGGTACGCCAACTCCTGAGACCACACGGGTGGTGCAGATGGAGCCTGGTCCAATGCCAACCTTGACTGCGTCGACTCCGGCTTTGATTAAAGCTGCGGTGCCTTCAGCGGTGGCTACATTGCCGCCTATTATTTGAAGTTTCGGAAAAGTTTTTTTGATTTCCCGGATGGTTGCCAGGACTTTCTCCGAATGTCCGTGGGCACTGTCTATCACCAGAACGTCAAGCCCGACGCGGATTAAATCTTCAATATGTTCTACCGGGTTCTGGGCAACGCCCAAAGCGGCCCCTACCAGAAGTCTGCCTTTGGAGTCCTTGGCGGCGTTAGGGAATTTCCCGGCTTTTTCAATATCTTTAGTGGTGATCAGTCCTTTGAGATGTCCTTTTTTGTCGACCACCAGCAACTTTTCGATGCGATTATCGTGCAGTAGTTGTTTGGATTTTTCCAGCGGTGTGCCTTCCGGGATGGTGACCAGATCGTCTTTGGTCATCAGGGTGCGAATTTTTTTGTTGAGGTTGTTTTCAAACCGGAGGTCCCGGTTGGTCAGAATTCCCACCAGTTTTTTCTTCTGCGTGATGGGGATACCTGTAATGCTGTATTTCCGCATGACTTCCAGAGCTTCGCTGATTTTCTGATCGGGCTCCATGGTGATAGGATCCGGGATCATGGCGCTCACCGAACGTTTGACCTTGTCGACCATTTTACGTTGTTTTTCCGGTGCGAGACTTCGATGGATGATGCCGATTCCACCTTCCTGAGCCAAAGCAATAGCCAAATTTGTTTCTGTCACAGTGTCCATGGGGGCGCTGATTAATGGACTGTTCAATTTGATCTTGCGGGTCAATCGGGTCGAGAGTTTTACGTCTACAGGTAAAACTTTTGAATGGGCAGGCAGGAGCAATACATCATCAAAAGTGAGATAGGTTGGTACATTTTTAGGGTCAATCATGAGGTATTATAGCAGAAATTTTGTTAAAAATTTAAGATTGCAATACTAGCACCCCGGAAGCCGGGGAGCCAGTGAAAAACTTTTTAGCTGGTCAAAAAACTGGTGGTGATTGCAACAGCATTATCTTGCGGGCTTACAGTTGTATCGAATTGAGAGGTCTATCCACTTTGTTCCCGGTACGACACGAATTCTGTCGAATGTGATAACCTGAATGTTCATGCTGATTGTTTTTTTTATGCGGGATTATATTTTGTATATTACCCCATTTCCCCGATGTTTGATCAAATATGTTTTTCGATAAGTCGGTTGGTTTAATGAAATTATTAGTGCAATCAATTTTATCCCTGTGGGTATTTTGCGGATCGATCTATGCTCAGCCGTTGTTTCAAGGCGTTGGCGAGCAAGAAGACTGGATGGGAACTTATTTTCAAGACCGCAAGATGGGGTTTACCCGAGTACAGACCCGCTGGACCCCGGAAGCTATTGAGGTGGACTCCACGGTTTTTTTTCAGATTCGTTCCGAGTCTGTGGATCAGTCCACCACGATCAAGCAAAAAACACGGCTCAGTTCGGATTTCAAGTTTCTGGGTTTTTCCCTCTTGCAGGAGATCACTGGGCACCGACAGCAGATCGAAGGCCGGATGGAAGGCAATCGGTTGACCTACAGGGTGAAATCGCGGGGTTTTGATAAGGAAAAAACGATGGATCTTCCACCCGACGCGCTGCCTTCTTCGACCTTTCTTTTAAATTTAATGGCGAATGGATTGGAGGTTGGACAAAAAGGGACTTTGCCTTTGTTTCTGGAATCATTCCAGATGTTGGTGGACCTGGACTATGAAGTTCTGCGCCAGGAAAAATTGGAGTATGAGGGAAAACCTGTTGAAACTTTTGCGATCAAGCAAAGATTCGGAGGTATCGAAACCACCATGTGGGTGGCTGAAGATGGATCGGTGATCAAAGAAACCACCAATCAGGGCTTTGAATCGTTCAAGGAATCTTCCGAAGTCGCGCAAAAACTCGATGAACCGCTTACGATTAGTAGTTTGATCACGATGAGCCTTGTCAAACCCAGCCAGCCGATTGATCGACCAAGCCGGGTGAGAGAGATTGTCTTTCACCTTAAGCCTCTCCGTTCTTCAGATCTAGTTCCACAAGACCGCAGGCAAAAGATTCTCACGACAGAAAATTTGCCCAATGGTTTTTATCGCACTACATTGGCGGTCAAAACTGAACCGGAAATGATCACTGGACTTTCAAGTTGGCCGAAAGAGTCGTCACAGGACCCAAAATATCTGGAGGAATCGGCGGAGGTGCAGTCCAAACACCCCATGATCCGGGCTTTGGCGCGCGAACTTGTCGGAGATACGCAGAATGACTGGCAGGTGGCTCAAGACATCAACCGTTGGGTGCACAATAACCTGGAAAAAGAACTGGTGGATACGGTGACAGCGTTGGATGCTTTGCATGAAAGGCGAGGCGAATGTCAGTCGCATACTTATCTGTTTACGGCTTTGGCTCGGGCGGCGGGCATCCCCACTCGCATTGTGAATGGACTGGTGTACTCAAAAGAATTTTCGGGGTTCCTTTATCATGCCTGGCCAGAAGTTTATGTGGGGGAATGGCGGGCTCTCGACCCGACTTTTGGCCAGAGTGTAGTGGATGCCACCCACATCAAGCTAACCGAGGGAACAAAAGAGGGTCCCTTTGGCTTGATGGAGTTTGTTGGCAAGGTAGAAATTGACTGGACCACCAGTGGAACCGGTGAGAAATAGCTCTATCTTGCTGGTAGAGGTTAGCTCGGCTTAACAAGCTGTTGTTGCGTTGCTTGTGGAAGCCCTCTGCCTTCCTCTTAAAAATCAGCCATAAAAAAAACTTTTTTTGTTCGTGTTTGCATTGATTTTTGTTTTTTATTCGCCTATGTTTGTGGGGGTGAAAAGAGGCGAAACCTTTATGTTCTGTGGTCTTGAAAGAAAGTTATGTAAATCCCACATTTCGAATATCTTTTTTGGCCTCGGGAAAGTTATGTGGGGATCCCACATATTTCGATTGACATACCACATCTTGTATAATATTTTGCTGGCAGACACAAAATATAGATATTTTGTGGTTTAAGGCAACTAAGACTTTTAAGGAAAAAGGGCGGTTGGAAATTGTTCATGCCCTTCATGCCTTTAGCTGATAACTGATTAAATTTATTGAAATTATTTTTTTGCGAGGCGGAGCATTATATGCAAATCGACCGGGTATTTACTAAAGATCATCAAGACCCTTACGAAGGGATTGGCTTTGTAGAGCGAGTTTCTAAGATCACCAATGCCAATGGTTCTGTGGTTTCTGAAATCAAGAACGTTTTGGTGCCTGACACCTGGTC
>JAJDBI010000218.1 GCA_029261435.1 Nitrospinaceae bacterium | reverse complement strand
TTTATTTAAGCTTACTATCTTTTTTAATTTTCTATCAATATCTTCCTGTGACTGGGTTGGTTGCGACTGTGCAAATCGATTATTGTATACTCCATCCTCAGAATTAATGGTAATAACATCCAAATCAGAATAAAAATCCACTCCTTCAATTAAGGTATCAATATCTTCAATACTTTTAGCTCTAATTGATAATGTATGAAGCCTGACCTTACACTGATCAAAAAATCTAAAAAAATGGCTTGCCAATTGATAATTATCTAATTGATCATTAATAATTAAATTTAAGATTGATAAATTTTCAATTATTCCCGGGTATTTTGTTTCTGGGTATATCTTGGATATTTTATTGAGCCATTCTATAACCTGACTTGAATTACCTTCTAACGTTAGCTCATGAACACGTTTGTTTTTGAGTTGGCGTCGTTGATAGTCAGTCGTTACTTCAAAGACAGCTGGATGTTCTTTCTTCTCAGTATCCCTGCTTTGCATCCTATCATCTTGGATCTGTTTGGCTGATGCAGCATCAACCCGAGAATCTGCCGCTGCTAAAGGAGATACCGAATCCAAAAAGACTTGTGGATCGATAAAAAAATGATAATGATTATTAATAGCACCAGCGCCATGGCCAGCAGCTGTAAATCCTAGTGTGATGGTTGAATCATAACCTTGATCTTGACCATGAAACGCAGAATCCTTCCAATTGCCATTGGTTTGTTTTTCTCTTACTTTAATCTGAATTTGTAACAACTGACTAATTGCTTCAATTTCTGTTTGCCCCCCCCAAGCTTTGGGTTGGCCTATTGTACGCATACGCGCTTCAAAACTATCTCCACCTTCTGAAAAAAATCCTAAAAAATCCGCTTTATGCTCATGCATAAATCGCACTACATTCTGGCGAAAAGCAGTATCGACTAGCACTTCAAACTGGGGTGCTTGCTCTTTTAGAGCTACAAAAAAACCAGGTTGGCCTTTGTATTGTGAAAACTCTTGCTTAAATTCCTCCAAACCCGGTTTATTACTATCACCAAACAACTGAACAAAACGCTGCTCAAAAGCTGTATCATCTTTAAGTACGGGTAACAATACACTAAACATCACCGCATAAAACAGGCAGCTACCATCAGCTGGAACATCAAACTCTTGTTGCGAGCTATTATCATCAGATTCAGCTGCCGAAGTTCCTTTTGCTGACTCTGAAGCACTGTCAACAACAGCAGGTTCATCCGATACAGGCAAACGTCCAATTTCGAATAGTGCCGCTGATGCCCATTGGTAAATATCATTCAAATCATTTTTTGATGCGTAGCCTCGACCCCGCTCAGGTAGATGCGGGTGATTCTCTAGATAATATTCATCTGCAGCTTTAGCAGATTGCTCAATAAACTGAAAATCGATCTCTGTATGTGGCGCTTCTTTAAGCGTATCTAATGTCCATTTCCCAACCTCATCATAGGCATTTCTACCAGTCAGTACAGTGGGAGGAGTATCAGACGGATCAGCTTTTACACCTGCACGTACTAATTTTAGCCGATGATCATCAACACGTTGGTAAAAATAAGTTACATTAGTGTGGTGCCCTTCTGATGCTGCTGTTGAAAATACTGAGGGTGTCGTAGAAGATCCCTGCATATTTTGCAACAGAAACTGACCCGCAGCTTCTTGCTGCGCTTCCAAATGGCTATGCTGTTGAGCCTCCTGGGCTAATACCCTTCGCACCGTATCTTTAGTTAACCCTTGAGTCACCAACGTATGTTCATCCGAGTCTTTACCCAGTAACGTTAAAAATTCATCCCACTCATCTTTAAATGCATTCTCAGTAGTGCTATACAATGTACTAATTAATCGACGCATATGATCAAAGTAAGTTTTACTGGGATCTTTCCAATCACTCACTGTCATATACAGCTCAGCTGTGGTTGGAAAACTCGTTGCAAGAGTCCCACTGATCAACAATGGGAGTAACGTATATCCTCCTGCTGATAGGTCTCTTTCACGACGCCGTTTAATCCGCATTAATTCATCACACACAGCTGATTTAAGCATCGACTCTGTACCTATTAGCAACACATAATCTGGCTCCGTTGTTGCACCGTCCATATATCGGTAAATATTTCCTCCCGGTGGATCATCTTTAATGTCTAATTTCGCATTAAGACCCGCCGCCTGTAAATGAGCACGCATGCCCGCTAAAAAAGGCTGCAGCCAACCTAAATGCTGTTCATCACTCTCTTTCATATCCGGCCAGGCATAGCAAATAAACACACCTCTAGGAATCATATAGTCGCGCATGCCTTTTAATTTAATTTTTCCTAAAGTATCTCGAAAATATTTGGCAACGTCAGTATCATCGGATAAATGTTGTTGCCCTAACCACAAGCGATGCGACTTCCAATGATGCTTAATTTTAACTGGAGCTAATGAAGTTAATTGTGCCAATGATGCTTGGCCTACAGTCTCAATAACTTTTAATACACTAAATGCCCTGCGTTTTGAAGCATCTCCTGCTGGACTGTGCTCTAAACCAATTTTAGCTGCAGATACCTCTCTACTAATTCCACGCAGTGACTCTGATAAATCCTCTAATTGAATAATAGGATCTTCTAAGTCATCATTAAAGTCGTTTATTTTAGTATTCAACCTAGCAATAGTACCTGATAGACTGGATTTCAGTGCTGCATCCTCGATACGATTTACAGTTTGTTCTAGTGCCCTAAAATCTATTTGTATAATCGCAGCCATGCGAACACTTTGCTCATCAAGTTGACCATGGGAATCTGCTGCTGCCATTTGTTCTGCTGCAGTGGCTGAACCGCCACTAATAGCCCCAGCCCCACCAGCTGCTGCCAGGGTTCCTTCAGCAGAATTATCACTAGGCACTGCTAAAATTTCAGGCAATCGTTGTTGTGCTTGTAACAGCTGTTGCTCAATGCCTTCAAATTTATCGAGTTCATATTCTTTCAATTGCTCTGGTAGATTTTTACATAGCCTTTGGAGCTGATCTAAATATCGAATGTCTTCTGCTTGCAAGCGCAAACGATTAGTCTCAAGTTGTGCCAGTTCAGGTGCAAGTTCTCGACCCAAGCGGGATAAATAATTACGGTCTTTTTGCTGCATCCAGGCGCGGTCGTTAGGACCTTCGGTATATCGTGCACAATACCAGCCTTTTCTTGCCTTACCCTCTATATACTCCGCTACTTTCGTCTCTTCTACCCAGTCATCTGTACCATCATTGGGGAAATCAGCCTTTTCTGGATCCGCCAAATCCGGTTCATTTGTTAACGGACTGTCACCATCCTGCCTGTTCTCTCTTGTACTAATGTACTGGGTCAGAGCCTCCCTGGAGAGCCCTGACCGTCGAGCAAAAAAGACCCTCTTCTGAACCCCCAGCGACAACCCAAATGATCGTGATTTCATAATACATCTCCATCTCGTTCCTCGGCTGACATCACGACGACATACCGATATTACAATCAAAACAACATCAATGGGGCGGAAATAGGTCTCGCCTAAATCCACCCAAGGTCAATAATCCACTCCCAACCCATACCGCTAGCTGGCAGTGTTTTTTTGTTTCATTAACCCAATGCATGATACATGTTCGCTTGCTTTGATTGATTACCGGAGACCACCAAGTTGCCCAGCGGCCCAAATAACGCTGCATCTTCGCCGGATGGACGGCATCCTCTTGCATCGCCTTTATTTGATCCAAGGCTCGATGACACGTTCTTGGATGAACGTCACACCTCACTTGGGTTTGGCTTTGGGGGCTTTGTGGCTCCTCAAATTGAACACCTAAAAAATGAAATCCTGTATCTACTCGACCCATACGGGTTTTATGCGGGGCTATCTGTAAACCTAATTGACGCAATATGCTAAAAAACCGTTTCTTTGCTCGGCGATACGCCCGCTCATGGGGGATCAGAATCAGAAGTCGAGTGGCCCGAGGGAATCTCACCCTCAGGCTCTCACAGAACCGGACGTGAGCGTCTCCACTCATCCGGCTCTTATTGTCCAATCGCAGCTGGCTTAACACCTAAGAGCCTCCAATGTGCAAATATAAAGGGTTCACGTTTTGCTACTCCTCCTAGCCAATGGGTTGCTCTCCTTTGGTGTCCTCTAAACCTTTTGTATTTCTTCATTACCCACCGGACTAATATCCGGTTTAAATGCTGAAATACAGGGTAAAGCGCAGATTTATAATATCTTCCATAATAATTTATCCAACCATTTATGATTGCATAAAACATCCGCCCCAAATCTTCAATCCCTTTGTCACTCTTCAAATGCAGACGCCATCTTCTCATCCTTTGACGCATCGCCTTAACTGCTTTATTGCTAACTGCAGGACTAAAGTTTATGAAGTGGTGACCATATCGACTCTTTGACCTTCTCGCTCTAAAAGTATAGCCTAAAAAATCAAATCGCTCGTTGTGGTATGTTCCCTTCCTATCTTCATCCTTACAATACACAATTTTTGTCTTGTCTGGATGAAGTTCTAAACCACATTCCTGCATTCGAGCTTCTATTGCAGTTCTGAGTTTGCCTGCTTCTGCTTCTGAATCACAGTGAACCACACAATCATCAGCATATCTCTCAAATAGATTTCGAGGAAAATTCTTCTCCATCCATTTATCAAATGCATAATGAAGAAACAAGTTTGCCAATAAAGGGCTTATAACCCCCCCTTGGGGGGTTCCCCTATCTCTTTCCACCAACGAGCCATCCTTCTCTTGCGCCGGTGCTTTTAACCACCGATCGATATAGAGAAGTACCCATTTGCAGTCTGTATGTTTACGCACTGCTCGAATGACTAGGTCATGTTTTAAGTTGTCGAAGAATCCTTTGATATCCAAATCAATGCACCAGTCATGACGCCAGCATCTCTGCCGTGCCACTCCCACTGCATCTAATGCCGATTTCTTGGGTCTGTAACCGTACGAATCCTCATGAAAATGAGGTTCCACTTGCGGTTCTAGATACTTCTTCACAACCATTTGGGCAATTCGATCCGATATCGTAGGCACGCCTAATCTTCTTATCTTATTGCCCTCTTTTGGGATTTCAACAATACGAACCGCTGGGGGAATATAACTCCCTGATGACATCCGATTCCAAAGCTTGTGAAGGTTACTTTTTAACTTCACCTCAAACTCTTCTAGCGTTTGACCATCTACTCCAGCAGCCCCTTTGTTGGCCTTTACCCGCTTATAAGCTTCCCAAATATTCCTTTTGGAAATCTCAAACGATTTTGTTGTATTCATTAATTCCTCCCATTTCTGGTTGATTAATCAATATCAACCGACCAATATAACCCCTTCGCTCCACCACCATTACAGTCGCTTCATCACTACTACGAGTTATTCCGCCCCTGCGCACTGCATCGATACTCTAAACCTTGTGGTGCTTCCACTTGGTTATCTTTCTTAACATCAGTGCAACAGGTTCCCACGTTCCACACCAGAGCCTGTACTTAGTTCATGCTACCTTTATGCCGGAGGCCACTCAATCAGTAAACAGGTATCCTTTGAGCTTATCCTGGAGTAACGACAACTCCCCAGTTTTGACCTCATCCCTACATTTTCGACACTTCAATAATAGTTCACTTGCGTTCATCTCCTAAGTACGTACCTGACCAAGTATATCTCGGCCTTTTCCTTAACGCTCACCACCATGACTCTTAATCACAGCAGCTTAAGGTGGTTTGAAGCCTACACCTGCATGTCGGCTTCGAGGGGCCTTCCCTCATCTCTCGTGCAGCATCATTGCCCCATTCCGTTGGTGCAATGTTCGTGGCACACGGTCGTCCATATATCGCAGATAAAAAATACCAGGGCACTTCGCAAAGGCATCGTCTAATGCCTTCAAATATAACGCTCCAAAAAAAGGCGATAAGCTACTGCGCAGCGGGATCCCTTGGGTGGGTAGCAAAATCTCACCCTCTTGCTCTACTCCTGCAGTGATAATCGCGTCACAATATGAAAGCAGGATGGGGTCATCATCGGTGGTCTTGAGTTGCTCTAATAATATCTTGTGTTGAATACTAGCGTAGTAGGATTTAATATCAGATCGAATAACATAGCCGTATTGTTGGCGTGTCAGTGCCGTTTGGATCTTTGCAGTTACTGTTGTAATGCAACTGGGGCCTTGAAGATGCACACACCGTGGGGAAATAACATGTTTAAAGGTCGGTTTGATGATGGTCAGCAGTAAATGCACCAACAAACGATCCTCATAAGACCACACCTCCACTACTTCGTTGTTATTTTTAAAACGGTATCGAATACGCGGTGACATCTGATGCTGCCCTTGCGCTATGGCGTTCACCCAACTCTGCGCATGAGTGGGCCATTGATAAATAAAAGACCACCGCTGAGGTATGTACTTTTTTGTTACGTACCCTGTTGTATATGCTGCCGTGTAATTTGGCGTAAAAAAAATCATAGAGGCGGACTCTCTGCATAATCTTATGGTAAAAGTCTACCATTCGGTGGGGTGGATTGCGAGGTAAGAACACATCTTACAAATAATCCAGGATGGGTGGAGTGACAAACCCCGCTGTACTTACCGACCAGTTATATCGTTATGGGTTATCGTGTGTATTGTGCTGAACGATTAACTTAATTGATCTTTATTGATCGTGATTGACCGAAAAATCACTTAACTCACTTAATTCATTTCATTAAAATCATACAAGGCATTGACGGCAGCTTCTTTAAAATTTTGACTGGCATCGATGTATTCATACACAGTGCGAATACTTCGCCAACGCCCACCGGCTTGGATGGCTAGCGGATCTTGGCCCCGCTTGTAGGCTTCGGTGGCAAAGCCGCGCCTCAAGGAATGGCTACTGTATTCCTCCGGGTGCAAAATCTTTGCCTTTTTGACTAAATCCTTAAACAGCAGATTAAAATACACCGTACTGATGCCCTGCTCACCTATTTTTTTGCTTTTTGATATTCGTCGAAAAATCGTCCCCTGTTGTGTGCCACTGGCTTCACGCCAGACAATTAAGTGACGGACGGGACAGCGCCGATCATCGCCCACCGGTAGTAGACATTGCTGACCTTTTCCGGTGGGATCGGTTTTACTGCGAGGCAACGTGATGAGCATGCCTTCCGATTCAAAATGCACGTGCTCCCACGTCAGTCCTACCAGCTCTGACCGACGAAAAGCGCCAAAAAAACCGAGCAGAATCAGCGCACGATTGCGGGTATTGATCAGGGATGGGTTGGCGTCTAAATACTCTAAAATCCGATCCAGATCTTTGAGGCGTAAGGCGCGTGCTTTCACTTTGGGTGTGCCGTGGATACGCTCAATACCACGCAAGGTCTTGGTGACCATGGGATCATCGACCGGGTTAAAGACACGATTGAGTGTGTGCCATTGACCGATGGACACAAGACGACGTTTGAGGCTGCGCGGATTCAGGTGGGTAGCAACGCGTTCCATATAAGAGATGACCTGTTCAATGCTGGCTGGCAGTACCCCACCCTGCTTGAGAAAATCGTTCACATCGCTGCGATAGGCAGCGCGGGTGTTATCGGCCATGGCAGCTTGATGGTAGTTAGCGGTGTGTTGGGAGAATGTGTCCAGTTGTGACACCTCGGTGATTTGCACATCCATTCTTTCATCATTTTCCATCCAGTCGCTTCCTTTTTTCAGATCTTGATCATTATCCAGACGACGTGTTCTAAAAATA
>JAJDBI010000217.1 GCA_029261435.1 Nitrospinaceae bacterium | reverse complement strand
GAATGACTTTTTAACAGTAATTGGTGCAGGTCTTGCGGGATCAGAAGCAGCCTGGCAAGCGGCTGAGCGGGGTGTGCAAGTTGTTTTGTATGAAATGCGCCCGGTTGTCCGTAACCCGGTTCATAAAACCGAAAATTGTGCCGAATTAGTTTGCAGCAACTCTTTAGGGAATAACCTTCCCCATTCTGCACCATTCATTCTTAAAGAAGAACTCCGAAGCTTTAATTCCATCATCATCGCATCCGGCGATAAAAATTCGGTTCCTGCGGGGTCTGCCCTGGCTGTTGACCGAGACTTGTTTTCTCAGGAAATTACTGAGAAATTAGCCAAACACCCCAATATTACTATCAAGCGTGAAGAGGTTGTTGAAATTCCTCAGGAAGGCCCGGTCATTATCGCCACGGGTCCCTTAACTTCACCAAAGTTGTCGGAGCAAATTTCAAATTTAATTGGCCAGGAATATCTATATTTTTACGATGCGCTGTCCCCTATCGTTAATGCAGGTTCAATAGATTATGACAAAGCATTTTTTGCTTCTCGTTACGATAAGGGAGATGCGGACTACTTGAATTGTCCGATGAACGAGGAACAATATTATACGTTTGTCCGAGAATTGAAAGCTGCTGAAAAGGTGCAATTTGCCTCTTTTGAAAAGCCCGTTTACTTTGAAGGATGTATGCCTATTGAAGTGCTGGCTGATCGAGGGGATCGGACTTTAGCATTTGGTCCGTTGAAACCGGTAGGTCTTCCTGATCCTAAAACCGGGAAAATAGCATATGCTGTGGTGCAATTACGTCGGGAAAATCGAGATAGTTCGGCCTATAATCTAGTAGGCTTCCAAACCAAACTGACATATCCGGAACAGAAAAGAATTTTTTCTATGATTCCAGGTTTGGAGAATGCTGAGTTTTTCCGATTAGGTGCTATTCACAGAAATACCTTTATCAATTCCCCCAGTCTTTTGAGCAACGAGTTGGAACTGAAGAGTCAGCCTGGAAATTACTTTGCAGGTCAGATTACTGGAGTGGAGGGGTATGTTGAATCGTCTGCAATGGGGCTTTTGGCGAGTTTGAGCGCGGTGGCAAAAATCACGGGACAGGTTTATGCGCCGCCTCCTGCCGATACAGCACTGGGTTCGTTGATAAATTATTTAACCGCATCACGCAGTAAAGGATTTCAACCCATGAATATTAATTTTGGCTTGTTCTGGATTCAAGACATGAAAATTCGCGATAAAAAAATGAGAAATGAGAAGATTGCAACGAACGCTCTGGAAAAAATAAAAGAATGGAAGGATGAACTCTCTATTCCCGCCCACCCATAAGGTTTTTTTTAAGTTATTTAGACAATACAAACAGCCAAAACTTGTTTCAGGTCACAATCGCCTTTAAATATTTTATAGATTCCATCCTGCTTCAGGGTTGTCATCCCATCACTTAGTGCTTGTGTACGCAAATCCTCTACCATAGCTTTTTTCATGATCATTCTTTTAATATCATCGGTACCTGCAAGACACTCATGTAATCCCGTACGACCCGCATAACCCGTTTCGTTACAGTTTTGGCATCCCACAGGTTTTTTCAGAAGCAGGTCATCAGTATATTCGATGCCAAGTTTTTCAAATCCTTCTCCATATTCCTTTACCAGAGAATCGTATTCTTCACGGTCAGGATGATAATCTTCCTTGCACTTCTTGCAGAGGGTGCGAACCAGTCTTTGTGCGACAATCAGAAGGAGAGCATCGGCAAAGTTGAGTGGATTCATCCCCATATCAATGAGCCGGGTAATGGTTTCCGGTGCAGAGTTGGTATGTAGTGTGCTGAAAACCAAGTGACCGGTGAGAGAGGCTTCCAAGCCAATAGCACAGGTCTCGGCATCGCGCATTTCACCGACCATAATGACATCGGGATCACCACGTAGAAAAGATTTCATGGCACGGGCAAAGTCTAGTCCAATTTTATTGAGCATTTGAACCTGCCGCAGTCCTTTCTGGGTGATTTCTACGGGATCTTCAGCGGTCCAGATTTTTCTATTCGGTTTATTGATGTAACCTAGAATTGAATGCAGAGTAGTCGTTTTCCCTGATCCGGTAGGTCCTACTACCAGTATCAAACCATAGGGTTTGGCAGCACAGCTCTGGGTCAGCTCCAAATTTCTGCTATTAAAATTCATATTCTCCAATGGGATGGGTTTGCTCGCGGCCAAAATACGTAGAACTGCATCTTCGTTTCCGCCAACCGTTGGGCAGGTGGCTACCCGGTATTCAATTTCCTTTCTCCCGTACTTCATTTTAATTTTTCCATCCTGTGGCAGCCGCCTTTCGGCAATATCCAACTTGGACATGATTTTTATGCGGGAAATCATCGCCTGTTTGTAAATGGAAGGGATTTCCTCATAAATTGTACAGGTACCATCTTTTCGGTAACGGACCCTTACAGTTTCTTTACCTATACCCGGCTCTATATGAATATCTGAAACGCCTTGGTCATAGGCATCAATCAGCACTTTGTTGACCAACCTGACAATGGTACTGTCTGTTTCGCTGATGGCATTCGCTCCGTCATCTTCATCCGGCTCTGTGTCCACTTCTCCCTGTTCCTCTTTAAGGGCGCTTAATAGACCAGACATCTCTTCAATTTGAGGTTGTTCCCCATCTGCAGTAGAAGATAAGTCCATTCCCAGAGAGGAATTTAAAAAGTCTATAATATCGATTTTTAATCCGATCTTATATTCAATCTCTTTCTTTGGGAAAATTTGTCGGATGTTTTGATTTCGGTCTGGATTGAGAGGGTCGTTGATCAGTATGGTAACTTTTTCGCCCTCTTTTTGTATGGGTATCCAGTAATTTTTTGTTAAAAAGCTACGGTTTAATCCTGTCAATATCTCTGCCTGTAAGATAACGGTATCGCTGTAGCCAAAATAGGGTAGCCCGTAAAAAGTTTCAAAAGATTTTCCCAAGTCATTTCTTTGTAATTTGAAGTCGATTAGCAATACTGTTTCTACGTCAATCTGGTTTTTTCTTGCTTTGGCAGTGGCTTGGGTCAACTCCTCTTCTGTGATAATCCCATTTTGTATTAAAAAACTGAATTTGGTTGGTTTGGATGGAACATATTTGGCCTGGTTATGAAAAGCCAAAGCAAGAGTCTCGGAAATGATAGCGGCGCTCTTTTCATCTTGCTCCGTAAAACTTTCCCCGTCTAATTTATTAACCAGTTGGATGACACCCATAAGTTTTCCTGTATGGATCATGGGGAATACAAGAACAGACTTAGTTACGCTTCCTGATTTTTGGTCCCAAGAACTGTCAAACTTGAGATCAGAATGATAGTTTTGCAGTTCCTGCTCGTTATAGACATCAGTAATATTCACATTTTTTTGATGACTGCCGACCCAGCCAGCAATACTCACTGGAGAAATGGGAACCCGGATTTCGTTTATCTGATCGCCAGATTTGACCTTGGAAAAAATTTCATTTTTTTGACCGTCAACAGCATAGATAGTTAAGGCTTGTGCCTCAAACAGATTCAAAATGGATTCCTTGAACTCTATCAGTATTTCATCTATATTTTTTGCTGAATGAATAGCTTGAGAAATTCGGTGAAGATTTTCTTCTGGGGAAAGGACTTCTGTGCTAGGAAGAGGCTCCATTCCATACTGTTCTTCTAATTGGGAGAAAATATTTCCGAGTATTGGGGAAATTTCACGAGCCAGTTTAAAATCAACATCACTAAAAGACTCTCCGCCTCTCCTTTTGTTGATGACTTCGACGACGCCAATCAATTTTTTATTGTGAGGAATAGGAAGAACCATGATGGCTTGAGTCCTGATGCTCAGAAGTTCATCTAGTGTGGAGCCCTTTGAGAGTTGAGGGTGTATCTCAGACAAGTCCTGCTCTGAATATGCGTCAGTCAGGTTTATAGGTTTGCCAACACCCGCAACATAACCCGCAAGACTACTTGTCGAAATATCAACTCTGACTTCTGACTCCAGGTTTTTTATTGAGTTGCGGGAGAAAAGTTGTCGTTTTTCCCTGTCAAGAGAAAATAAGGTAACGTTTTGACATCGCCAAACTGATTTTAATTCATCGATAATCTCTGGGATTACTGTGGCAATATTGGGGGAAGTTTGAGCCTGGGCCAGGATTGAACGGAGCTTTGCGTTGTTTTCAGAAACGGGATTATCGAGAGTGAGTTGAATGCTATCCATGATTTATTGTCTGAAAAGGATTAAATTGGTTATCTTTCACAATTAAACTATGCAAACTGACAGAACTTGTTTTAAATCACAGTCTCCTTTAAATATTTTATAAATACCATCTTGTTTCAAAGTGGTCATTCCATCATTAATAGCTTGCTTGCGTAAATCTTCAACCATTGATTTTTGCATGATCATACGTTTTATATCATCCGTTCCATCAAGACATTCATGTAACCCGGTTCGTCCTGCATAACCAGTTTCATTGCAAGCGGCACAACCGACAGGTTTTTTTAGAGTCAATTCATCGGTATATTCGATTCCCAAGTCAGGGAAATCCTTTTCTCCATACTGCTGAACAAGTACGTCAAACTCTTTCTGGGTAGGATGGTAATCCTCCTTGCATGCTTTGCAAAGGGTGCGAACCAGTCTTTGCGCGATGATAAGAAGCAGAGCATCGGCAAAGTTGAGCGGATTCATCCCCATATCCAATAGCCGGGTAATGGTTTCTGGCGCGGAGTTAGTGTGCAGGGTGCTGAAGACTAAATGACCTGTGAGCGAAGCCTCAAGACCGATGGCGCAGGTCTCGGAGTCGCGCATTTCCCCGACCATGATGACATCCGGATCACCACGCAGAAAAGATTTCATGGCCCGGGCAAAATCGAGACCTATTTTATTTAACATTTGTACCTGCCGTAACCCATCCTGGGTGATTTCTACGGGGTCTTCTGCTGTCCAGATTTTTAAGTCAGGAGTATTTATGTGACCAAGGCAAGAATGTAGAGTTGTTGTTTTACCTGAACCCGTGGGGCCCACTACCAAAATCAACCCATATGGCTTGCTACTTTTATCTTTGATGATATCCAGATTCCTCTGAGAGAAATTCATTTTTTCCAGAGGGATGGGCTTACTCGCGGCCAGAATACGCAGAACGGCATCTTCGTTGCCGCCAACAGTCGGGCAGGTCGCTACTCGATACTCGATTTCCTTACGACCATACTTCATTTTGATTTTTCCATCTTGTGGTAAACGTCTTTCTGCTATATCCAGCTTGGACATAATTTTAATACGGGAAATCATCGCCTGTTTATATAGATAGGGGATCTCCTGATAAATACGGCAAGTTCCATCTTTTCGAAATCGTACTTTTACTGGTTTTTTACCTGTGCCCGGCTCAAGGTGAATATCGGAAATTCCCTGGTCGTAGGCATCCGTCAAGATTTTATTAACCAGACGAACAATGGTACTATCTGTTTCACTGATAGCGTTGGATTCGTCTTCTTCCTGTGAATTGTCAATAACCTCATCCTTCTCATCCTCCAATGCAGTCAAAAGGCTGGACATTTCTTCTGTACGAATTTCATCTGCAGTCCCTGATCTTGCTTCATCCTCAGTCATCGCTGAAAGAAGATACTCTCGAATATCCACTTTCAGTCCCACTTTGAATTCCAACTTCTTTTTTGGGAAGATCATTTGAATATTCTGGATTCGATCTTTGTCAGTTGGGTCGTCTGTTAAAATGACAGTATTGACCTCGTCGTTCTGTAAGGGAACCCAGTTGTTTTTTGCCAGATAATTTTTATTGAGACCTGAAAAGTTAGATTGAGGAAGTACAATCGAATCATTGAAGCCTTGATAGGGGATGCTGTAATACAGCTCAAGAGATTTACCAAGGTCTTTCCGTTTCAGTTTTAAATCACTCAGTAGAACTGTTTCAATATCAATTCGGTTTTTGCGTGCTTTGCCAATGGCTTGATTCAGCTCGTCCTGGGTGATAATGCCGCTTTCAACTAAAAAACCAAATTTCGTGCGTTTCTGGCGAGCAATTTTTTGCTGATTGAAGAAGGCTAATGCAAGAGTCTGAGAAATAACTTTGGCGTTACGTTCATCACAATCAGTAAATCGGTCGCCACGTTTTTTGTTCACCAATTGCATGATACCCATTAAGCTTTCACCTTGAAGTAACGGGTATACCAGCATGGATTTGGTGCGTAGACCTGTTTTCTTATCCCAGGAACTGTCAAAGGTAAGGTTGGGATGATAACCTTTTAGTTCATCAGAGTTGTAAACATCACTGATATTCACTGGGGTTTTAGTCAGGGCAACGCATCCCGAAATACTTTTTGCCGAAATTGGCACCCTGATTTTATTGATTTGTTCACCGGACTTAACCTTAGAGTAAATTTCATTACGAATCTCATCAACCGCATAAATTGTGATAAGCCCAGAATCGAACAGTTGTAGGATGGGTTGTTGAAGCTCTAGAAGGATCTCGTCGATGGTTCCAGCAGAATGGATTGCATGTTCGGTATCTCGTATTTTGGACTCAATCTCTTCCACTTCCAGTTTGACCAGAGCATGTCCCAGCGTCGTTGATAGTTCTTTCGCTTGACGGGAATAATCAGCATCAAACTTGTCACCGGATACATGGTTCAAACACTCCAATACTCCCATCAATCTTTTATTGTAGGGGAGCGCCACCACTAGAGCTGATTTAGTTTTGAAGTTGATTTTATTATCCCAGGACTTATCTAAATTTAAATCCGGGTGGTATGTTTTTAACTCTTTATCATCGTAGGCATTGGTAATATTAAGAGTCTTACCTGTTGCGGCGACAAAGCCTGCGAGGCTTTTGGTCGATATGTCCAGTCGAATTTCTTCAATTTGATCGGTTTTGAAATTCTTGGTGTAGATTTGTCTTTTCTCTCTGTCTATCGCATAGACAGAAACGGCCTGACAATCAAAAATATTTTTGAGTTCAGCGGTAAGAGAAAAAAGAATTTTCCCCATGCGTTCACCGGATAAAATCTTATTAATGATAGGGCGGGTTCGGTCACCGGACCTTCTTCCACGATCAGCATCATTTTCAAGAGATTTGTCGGATGAACGGCGATTAGGGGTAGACGAAGAGGTATCCGTAAAGCCACTGCTTGAGAGGCCTTCAGATAAATCATCAGAAAATTCAGGCCCATTTGAATCCAACTCGAATTCTGATTTGGGGGGAATTTCTTCAGGATTGTCTTGTTTTTTCAGTTTGGAAAAAATGGACACGTTCCCGGCTTTCGTAATAATTAAATTTTTAGATGTATTTAATATCGTACTACCAAGTTGAACAAAACTCAAGCTGAATCAGACGATGAATGCCTCAAAAAGCATTGAAAACATTTCAGTTACAATGGTGATGTTTTTGATCGGGGTAGGAGTAGGAAGAGGAAATGCACGGAATATGGTGTGGATGAAAGATGGTGAATGCTCAGAAAAGTGATCTAAACGTCGAGATCCTGAACAAATTCTGCTTTCTCTTTTATGAACTTGAACCGCGACTCGGCATTTTTTCCCATTAGTTCGCAAACTGTCTTGCTGGACTGCTCGGCCGACCCAATTGTTACTTGAATCAGAGATCGGGATTTTTTGCTCATGGTGGTTTCTTTCAAGTCAGAAGCGGGCATCTCCCCAAGTCCTTTAAAACGACCTATTTCGTAGGAGCTTCCGTTTAAGTCATCAATGATTTTATCCTTTTCCTCATCGGTCAAGGCATAAAACAGTTTTTTTCCGGCATCGATACGATATAAAGGCGGTTGAGCTATATATAGATGTCCTTTTTCAATGATTTCTGGAAGGCATCTATAAAAAAACGTAAGAAGCAGAGTACAAATGTGTGCTCCGTCAACATCAGCATCGGTCATTATAATGACTTTCCCATAACGAAGCTTATTGTAATCGAATTTGGGTCCTATTCCCGTACCACACGCAGAAATAAGATTTTGAATCTCCGTATTGGCCAAAGTCTTTGCCATAGTTGCGGTTTCAACATTTAGTATTTTTCCACGAATGGGAAGAATAGCCTGTGTTTTCCGATCTCTTGCCTGTTTGCTGGAACCGCCTGCGGAGTCACCTTCACAAATAAAGAGTTCTGCTTGATCTTTATCTGTCGTGGCACAGTCGGAAAGTTTTCCTGGTAAATTGAGGCGGTGAGAAATATTGGTTTTTCTCTGAACCGCATCCTTAGCCTGACGAGACGCGATACGTGCTTGTGCGGAAAGGATGATGCGATTAGCAAGAATATTTCCCAAACTCTGGTTTTCATTCAAGTAATGTTCAAGAGTATGGTTGACGACTGACTCGACTTGAGAAGTGATGTCTGAGTTTAAACGTCCTTTTGTCTGGCCTTGAAACTCCACTTCTCCTTGAAGGTATACGTTGATAATAGCAACAAGACCTTCGCGAACATCATCCCCGGTGATCCCTGGTATCCCCTTGGGGAGGAGTTTACGCCTGTCAATATAAGCGCGAATCGCTTTTGTCATGCCATTTCGGAAGCCATTCTCATGGGTGCCTCCGTCAATCGTTCGGATTGAGTTGGCGAAAGAAAGGATTTGAGTATCTGTGCTAGGAGTCCAGAGAAAGGCTGTTTCTAGCCTTAAGTTTTTGTCTTCTTTTTCTACGTAGAAAGGCTTATCCATCAAAGTGTCCTTCTTACCGACAATCTTTTTGATGTAATCCTGAATTCCGTCCGGGTAGTGAAATAAGTGTGTGCTTTTATTTTCGTTGACGATTATTTTAAGTCCCTTATTGAGAAAGGCTTTTGATTCTGCCCGTTCCAAAATAAGTTTTGGATTAAACTCGGTCTTTGGAAAAATTTTCCCGTCTGGTTTGAAATAAATGGTAGTGCCATAATTTCGTGCGGGTTTTCCTTTAGTGATTTTTGTGGTGGGTTCACCCCTGGAGTAAGTCTGACTCCATTCAAATCCGTCCCGGCGGGAAGTTGCGACAAGGTTCTCCGACAGGGCACAAACCACAGCCATGCCCACTCCATGGAGGCCACCAGATACTTTGTAATTGCCCTGACCGAATTTCCCCCCTGAGTGCAAGGTGGTGAAGAGAATTTCCATAGCACTCTTTTTTGTTTTGCGGAACAGATCTATCGGGATTCCCCGTCCATTATCTTTGATAGTGACGCTATGGTCTTTCTCCAGGGTCACTTCGATAGTATCGCAATGTCCATTTAGTGCTTCGTCTACGGAGTTGTCCAGGATCTCCCAAAGTAGGTGGTGCAGACCCGTTGACGAGGTGGAACCAATATACATGCCCGGACGTTTTCGTACTGGCTCAAGGCCTTCGAGTACTTGGATATCTTCAGATCGGTATTTTGTCATGGCATTTATTTTATTTTTAGAATGGTTTTGCGTTTTGAAATAATTACACCCTGGCTACCGCGGTTGCAGAGACGGACACTTTTTACAGTGATCACTTTGTCATCACCGGAGCTGAATTCAAGGGTGATTTTATCCTTTAGGCTTACAAATTTGAATCCGACTAAACTGCTTTCCCCAGGTTTCATGAGGATTACTCCTTTACCTGAACCCGTCAGTTGTGCAACCTGGTCGATGGGGATGACCACGGCTTTACCCTTTGCAGTGGCTAGAACAACATGATTGTTTGTTACTGGAGCGAAACCGATCATACTGTCTTTATCCTTCAACCCCATTATTTTTCTTCCTGAACGCGTGGTCTCGGTCAGGTTGGATGCTGGAAACCTGAACCCAAATCCATTGCCGCTGACAACCATGAATTCCTGGTCACCTTTCTTTTTTTTATTCTTTTTATTGAAGTCCAGCGAAGCTTGGCCTGCTGCCATGGGTGTATTCGAACTGTCACCTGAATTCGAAAGTGTTAGCATGCCTATAACCTTTTCGCCGTCACCAAATTTGAACAGGCTTTGTATGGGCTCGCCAAATCCACTTCTTGTGTAGGGAAGGTTGTAAACCTTGGAGACATAAACGGTTCCAAATGAGGTGAATATGGCAAGCAGGTTTTGTGTGTTGGTTTGCAGAGTGTCGAGCAACTGGTCGTTCTCTTTGAACTTGAGACTGGAAGGGTCACTCAGGTTTTTCAATTTTCGGATCCATCCATTTTGGCTGAGGACGATATTTACATCCTCATGTTCAATGAAATCTTCCTCATTGTATTCAACACTTTCGACTGTTTTAATTTGAGTGACGCGTTTGTCTCCGTGTTTCTTTTTGATTTCTTCAAGTTCTTCTCGCACTACAACCCAGATTTTTTTGGACGATGCGAGGATAGACTTGATTCTCTTTTGTTCGGCGAGTTTTTCTCTTTGCTCCTGGAGAATTTTTTCCATTTCCATCCCAACCAGTCTGTAAAGAGGGATTTCAAGGATTGCACTGGTCTGATCGTCATCAAGCTTGAAGTAATTTTGTAGTTTGTCGTGGGCTTCCTTACGGGATTTGGAAGATCGTATCAGCTTTAGAGCTTTGTCCAGTTCATTAAAGATTATTGCGAATGCCGTAAGGAGATGCAGGCGCTTTTCGATAAGAGCCAGCTCGTAATTCAACCTGCGTGTGATCACCTGTTTGCGAAACTTCAGAAATTCCTGACAAATTTCCAGAAGGGAAAGGCGTTCGGGTTCTCCACTTGGTTTTAGGCAGTTAAAGTTTATTTGGAAATTATTTTCAAGTTCGGTGTGTTTGAAAAGATAGCTCATCAGCTTGTTTTCGTCGGACGTACTTTTAATCTCAAGCACGACTCGAACTTTTTCATCACTCTCATCCCGCACATCGGTCAGGGCAGGAAGTTTTTTAGCAATGATGATGTCTGCGATCTTTTCTATCAACCGTGATTTATTGACGCTATATGGAATGGCCGTGAGAATGATCTGCTTTTTGCCGCGAGGCAGGGGTTCGATTTTCCATATTCCGCGAATTTTTATTGCACCCAACCCCGATTCATAAGCCAACCGCAGTTCAGCTTTGCTGTTAAGTATGATGCCTCCCGTGGGAAAGTCGGGGCCCTTTATATGTTTCATAAGGTTGGCCACAGTCTGGTCGGGTGAGTCGATCAATGAAATTAAAGCCGACATCACTTCATTTAAATTGTGGCTGGGAAATGAGCAGGCCATTCCTACCGCAATGCCGGATGAACCGTTGATCAATAAATTGGGGATGCGCGACGGTAATACGACAGGTTCTTTTAGGGTGTTGTCATAATTGGAACGAAAATCGACAGTGTCCTTTTTAATGTCCTGTAGCAAATAAGAAGTGATGGGTGTTAAACGGCCTTCTGTATAACGGTAGGCCGCCGGTGAATCTCCA
>JAJDBI010000216.1 GCA_029261435.1 Nitrospinaceae bacterium | reverse complement strand
CAAAAAGATTTTCTTGATGACGGCTTGTCCTACCTACAGCCCATGGTACTGAAAGATGTGGCTAAAGATATCGAAATGCACGAATCTACAGTAAGCAGAATCACCACTAACAAGTACATTGATACACCACAGGGTGTGTTCGAGTTAAAATTCTTTTTCCATAGCGGCATCAAGTCCTATATGGGAAGCTCCATGTCCTCTATCCGTGTTAAAAATATGATCAAAGAAATCATCAATGAGGAAGATAGGGCTAGCCCGTTAACAGATGACCAAATGGTGGAGGCATTAATGATGAAAAATGCTAAAATAGCAAGAAGGACAATAACCAAATACCGAAAAGAACTAAATATTCCACCTGCAAGTAAGAGAAAAAAACTGTTTTAATTTTCTCTGCCTTCTAGTAACTTATGCACCTTTTAACGTGCTTTAATCACCATGCGCTGTTGACAATTTTATGGAGGGATAGATGAAACTAACTGTAGCTGGACGCAATATAGAAATCACAGATGGCATCAGAGAGCATTTACATAACAAAATGAATAAGACCATCCACGATCTGGGCGAAGAAGCAGATGTTCACGTGGCACTGTCTGTTGAGAAACACAGACATTTTGCCGAGGTCACAGTTAAAACAAAGGGCTTTTCGGTTCACAGTAAGGAGGAAACCGATGATCTTTATGCTTCTATGGATAATGCCCTGGTAAAAATTGAAAAACAGTTAAGAAAACACAAGGAAAAAGCCCAGGCCCTTAGAAACAAAAAAGGCTCACAATCTAAAGAAAAAAGCCTGGACTGAAACCAATTTATCCATAATCCACTCCCATTAAAATGAAAATTGACGATATCCTAAAAAAGGACTCCATTATTGCCGATCTCGTCGGAACCAATAAAGATGAAGTCCTCCGTGAAGTAACCGATTTCCTGCAAAATCAAGGTTTGATCAAGGATAAAGAGGCCTTACTAAAAACCTTGGTAGAAAGGGAAAAACTGGGTAGCACGGGAATTGGTGAAAATGTAGCTATCCCACACGGAAAATCCGATGAACTTTCTCAGATCGTCACGGTCTTTGCACGCTCATTAAAGGGGGTGGACTTTGAGGCCCTTGACCAAAAGCCCGTTCATTTTTTATGCATGGTTATTGCTCCCTCTAATTCCACAGGACAACATTTGAAAGCACTGGCTCGAATATCAAGGATTTTTAAAAATCAAAATTTGCGTGATGGAATCCTAAAACTACAAAACGCAGATCAAATCTATTCACTTCTTCTGGAAGAAGACTCTAAGTTTATTTAATTGGCCATGAAAGGTATTGCTGTATCAAAAGGGGTTGCAATAGGGAAAGCATATCTGCTTGACTCAACCAAGTTTTGCATCGTCAAACATCAGATCAGTGAACTTGAAACAGAGAAGGAGGTCGAGCGCTTTCGACAGGCAATTGAAAAAACCAAGCTCCAAATGACCGAGATAAAAAAACGTGCAGAAAAAATTGCAGATAAATATGCCGTTATTTTAGACACCTACAGCCTGCTTCTGGATGATGACATTCTTGTTAACGAGACCATCGAGAAAATTAAAACACACAAAACCAACGCAGAGTGGGCCCTCAACGAAACTTTAAATAATTTTTTAAAGCTGTTTGACAATATTAACGATGACTACCTGAAGGGCAAAAAAGACGACTTGGATCTTTTGGTTCAGACCATTCTAAAAAATCTCATTGGCCATTCCCAGGAATCTCTCTCTGAAATTCATGAACCGGTAATCATTGCAACGCATTCCCTGAGCCCCTCAGACACAATCATGATGCCAAAAAACTTCGTCAAAGGTCTCGTCACCGAGGCTGGAGGGAAAACATCACATGTTGGCATATTTGCTGCAGCACTGGGTATCCCTGCTATCACAGGAGTTAAAGCACTCACCTCAAAAACAAATTCGGGAGATCAAATCATTGTGGATGGCATTGATGGCGAAGTCATCATCAATCCATCCAACGAAACAATGAAACAGTACGTCAAAAAACAGGAAAACTATCGCAAATACGAAGAGCGATTATTAGCTAATATTCATCAGCTGGCGGAAACCCTTGACGGACACCAGATAAAACTACTGGCTAATATTGAATCCAATCAGGAGGTCAAAACTCTCCACAAGTTTGGGGTCGAGGGAGTTGGGCTTTACCGAACTGAGTTCCTTTATATGGCAGCAACAACCATGCCGGGAGAAAGAGAGCTTTATGAAGACTTCAAACAAGTCGTTCAGGAAATGGACAATCGGCCCGTTGTCATTCGCACCTTGGATATTGGAATGGATAAGCAATTTGGTGATATCAGAAATGATAACGAAGTTAATCCGGCCCTCGGTTTGAGAGGTATTCGATTGTCTCTGGCTAAGCCTCAACTAATGGCAGACCAGTTAAAAGGTATATTGCGAGCGAGTTTCTATGGAAATGTAAAAATTCTTTATCCCATGATCTCTTCTGCAACAGAAATCATTCAGGCCAACACAATGTTGGAAGAGGCAAAAAACCATTTGCGCCAAGAGCAAATTCCTTTTAATGAGGACATCGAAGTTGGTGCCATGATAGAAACTCCGGCAGCAGCCATATGCATCGACCATATTCTCAAAGAGGTGGATTTTGTCAGTGTTGGCACCAACGACTTAATCCAATATCTTCTAGCTGTTGACAGAGTCAATGAAAGTGTTGCGCACCTGTATCAACCCTTTCACCCTTCAGTGCTACGGACGTTGAAAAATATCATGCAATCTGCTGAAAATGCCGATAAAAAGGTCTCCATTTGCGGAGAACTCGGAGGAGACCCCATGGCGACCATGCTTTTATTGGGCCTGGGGAAAATTGATGACTTGAGCATGGAGCCCCATGCTGTTCCAAAAGTAAAAAAAGTTATTCGTACCATTCGGCTAGAAGAAGCACGCCAATTGGCCGATGATGTTTTGCAAATGAGTTGCCCCAATGAAATAGCATCCTTTATCACTAATGCAATGAGGGTCCGGTTCCCTGAGGATTTTGATCGCGACCTCAGCTTTGAAGAAAAGTCGAACCCGGCCTGAAATGGCTAAAGCTATAAATATACTATTTGTCTTATTTTAACCTTCCAAAAAAAGGAAATTATTAATGAACCCAGGAAATTATTTATTTACTTCAGAATCTGTATCCGAAGGACATCCCGACAAAATTGCGGATCAAGTATCCGATTCCATTCTGGATGCAATTCTAGAGCAAGACCCCAAGGCAAGAGTTGCTTGTGAAACAATGATCACTACAGGTTTTGCTGTAATTGCCGGAGAAATTTCTACCAACTGTTATGTTGAGATCCCTAAAATTGTCAGAAATACGATCAAAAATATCGGCTTCTCCCACTCCGATATGGGTTTTGATTTTGAGACCTGCGGTGTAATGGTTGCGCTAGATGAACAATCTAAAGATATAGCAAAGGGAGTTAATGATGACAAACACGAGCAAGGAGCTGGGGATCAGGGAATGATGTTCGGATATGCCAGCGACGAAACTCCAGAGCTGATGCCGGCACCCATTATGTATTCTCATAAACTGGTGCGCAAACTTGCTGATTTAAGAAAAAAGGGAACCCTCCCCTATTTACGACCTGACAGCAAATCCCAAGTCTCGGTAAGATACGAAAACAACAAGCCTGTCAGCATTGAAACAGTTGTTATTTCGACTCAACATAACCCCAATGTTTCCAACAAACAATTACGGGCAGAAATCACAGAACTCGTTATTGAAAAGGTCATTCCCAAAAAACTGCAGCATAAAAAAATGAAAGTCCATATAAACCCAACAGGACGCTTTGTCATTGGAGGCCCTCACGGTGATTGTGGATTAACAGGAAGAAAAATTATTGTCGATACTTATGGCGGATTCGCCCGGCATGGTGGAGGAGCCTTTTCAGGGAAAGACCCATCCAAGGTTGATCGCTCCGCCGCTTATATGGCCCGATACATCGCCAAAAACCTGGTTGCAGCCAAAGTAGCTCATCGTTGCGAAGTTCAGCTTGCCTACGCTATTGGAGTTGCAGACCCTGTTTCCGTTTGTGTGGAAACTTTTGGGACCCACAATGTAAACCCGGATATTCTGGAAGACCTGGTACGATCCCACTTTAACCTCAAGCCTGCTGGCATTGTTAAAACACTGGATCTCATGAAACCTCGTTATCTGGCAACTGCGGCTTACGGTCATTTCGGCAGAAAAGAAAGCTCCTTCACTTGGGAAAAAACAGATAAAGCCAAAGCTATCAAAAAGGATGCGGGATTATAAAATAAAAGGAAGGAAGCGGTTTTAGCAGGGGGCGTTGGTGGAATTTTCAGGCCGCGCCCCCAAAAACCACTTGTTTAATCTTGTTGCTCAATTTTTCAGGTTCAACTGGTTTTACCAGGTATTCTTTAATACCTGCCTGAACCGCCTCAATGACTTTATCGCGCTCTTTTTCAGCAGTGATCAGTAGGAAGGGGATTTCATTCCATTTGCGGTTTTTACTTAGAGCCTTAAAAAAGTCAAGTCCATCCATCTTGGGCATATGCCAGTCAGAAATAATGAGATCATAAGACTGTCGCCCTAGTTCTTCTAATGCCAACTCGCCATCAGGACACAAAACCACGTTCGTATAACCCAGTTTTTTCAAAGTCCTGCGTAAGATCAATCGGGTAGTCAAAAGATCTTCAACAATTAAAATATTAATGTCATAATTCATATCATGCTCATAGGTTTCTTGGCAAAAAACCCTATTATTTTTCAACCTATTAGTTAGATTTACTTTAACATAAGCCTAAATACATGACAAACTTATTGTTTTTAAAGATTTTTTATCAAATACCCTCTATTCTTTGAAAGATCACATCTTTTGCCAACCATGATCAAATTGGGAAATCTCCATTAAAAGTATTAAGCGGAATTTGAAGGACTAAAGAAGAGTCCATTGATTTGATCCTTAAACTCCTGTCCGAATCCTGATTTTACGTTATTGGCAGTAAACCTTCGCTATTAAGACGATAAACATGCGACTACTAAAAAGGCACTTCCGGCATAGACGTCCTCTATATGTCGGACTTCAAAACCCGCCCTTTCTATTTCCAAGGAAAACTCTTTCTGCGTATAAGCCTTCCAAATACCCGCTCTGAGCTGTTTTTGTATGAATCGAAGGCCTATAGCCTTGGTGAAAGGATAAATAAGAGCCTGTTTAATCAGACTTGCAAAAAATCCATGACGATCCCTGACGAGCCGAATACTATCGTCAATGATCAAGTCGGCATCATAATCGACTGAGGGGTTTGCCAAAATGAGCAATCCATCAGGTTTCATAACAGTTTTCAGGTTTGCCAAGGCCTCCTGTCTTTTTTTATCGGACGCAAGAGTGTAAAGTGAAAAATGCCCAACAATCACATCAAACTTTTCATTAGTCGGAAAAGCAGATGTTGTTAAGTCGGAATGAATAAAGGAAACCTGACTGGCAACCCCTAGTTCTTGAGCACGAATTAATGCCTGTTCCACTCCCGTTTTCAGAAGATCCACACCGGTATAAACCATGCCTTCCCGGATACGCTCAGTAAGAAATCGCAATAGAAGACCGGAACCACAACCCGCATCCAACAGTCGTAAAGTTTTCCCATCTGGAATAGCAGCAACCAGCTGTCGCATCGACTCGAAATAAGATTCCGGCGACAATCTATCATAGAGGTGAGATTTAAACCCAATCGACCAATAGTTCTTGCTGTAAATTTTGCTCATATCTCCTCATAAATAAAAAACTCAACCACTTGTCAGTCACCCGGCAAACGAATATAATTAACCTTGTAATCAAAAGGAGCAACTGATGGCAAAAAAACCATTTATTAATAAACATGGGTTTGTAGAATACCCGTTTCTCCATGACACTCGTAAACAAAAGAACTGGTGGTTTTATAACCTCATGGAAGACTACTTAAAACGCCGAGCCAGGCAAAAAGTAGGCCCCAATTACACCCGAGACGACTGTGAGGATGATTTTAAGAGAATTCTAGCCGAAACCAACCTTAAATTTTATGTCCTGCTCCCTTCGGGAATGGGGATGGAATTCAAGCTGATAGGTAAATATCAAACCCCGGACCTCATTGAAATCGAAGACCCCGTTCCATATATCACTGAAAATTATGGCGGCGGAAAATTCAAGGTCAATATTTATCACGAAGGCACTTTCTGTGGAACAGAAAACTATAAAGCCCATGGCGATCCTAAATGGGTCGAAATTGAAGATGACAATCCAACAGGTTGAAAAATTGAAAACTATGAATCATGGATACTATTAAACCTGCTTGTTACAAATATCGAGTTTAGAGCTAAATAATGACATTAGAGCAACAACAAAACCTGACAGGAAAGTCTGTCCTCTTGGTAGATGACATACCCGATAACATTGCACTTCTGAAGCTAGCTCTCAAATCAGAGCATTTCAATATTTTAGAAGCTTTCAGTGGAAGAGAGGCTCTGGAGATCGCCGATAAAAACCACCTCGATCTCATAATCCTGGATGTCAGGATGCCCGATATGGATGGGTTTGAAACATGCCGGAAGTTAAAAGCAAACAATGCCACTCGCAATATCCCCATTATTTTTATCACCGGCAAAACAGAACATACAGATATAGAAGAAGGTTTTTCAGCAGGCTGCGAAGAGTTTATTACCAAACCTTTCAAAATCGCTGAAGTACGTAATCGTGTTCGTACTCACCTGTTGCTGTGTGAGCAAAGTGGTCAGAAATATTTTGAGCAGGGGCAAGACCCTGTTGCTATCGAAGAACTAAAAGTAATGATTGTAGATGATAATCCTTCAAACATAAATGTCCTTAAAGATACTCTTGAACCGCTTCGGCTAAATATTTCCATGGCTCTTAATGGAAAGAGTGCTGTGGATATCACACCTCAGGTTCAACCGGATTTGATCTTGCTGGACATCATGATGCCTGAGATGAATGGATTTGAAGTTTGTCGACATCTTAAGGCTGACCCTTCAACTAAAAACATCCCTATTATTTTTGTTACCGCAAAAAATATGCCTGAAGATATCGAAAAGGGATTTGCCCTGGGTGGGTCCGATTATGTCCTCAAGCCGTTTTGCCTGACAGAAATTCAAGCCCGGGTAAAATCCCAATTAACTCTGAGAAAACTATTATTGCAAAAAGAATCCTGGTTAAGACAGTTGGAAAAAGCCAAACTTCAACTGGAGGAACAGGTTTTGGAGCGCACAACTCATTTGCAGGAAGCAAAGGAAGAAGCTGAAAAGGCCAATCAGGCCAAATCTGAATTTATTTCAAGGATGAACCATGAATTACGGACACCTATGAATGCTATTTTGGGGTTTTCCCAACTCATGGAAATGAATCTAGGATCAAACCAGGATGAGCTCAATCAAAAAGCACAATTGGGTCAAATACGAAAAGCGGGAAATCATTTACTAACACTTATTAATGAAATCCTTGATCTTTCCAGCATTGAATCCGGAAAAACCAAAATCACAAAGGAAAAAGTAAAACTCCACAGTTTAATGGAAGAAAAAATAATTCCTCTGGTTAATTCCCAGGCACAGGATAAAAACATTATCATTATCAACCAGACAGAGTTTTCTGTCTCATGCGATCCTTTCAGGTTGACTCAAATCATGCTCAACTTGATGACAAATGCCATCAAATATAATAAGGATCAAGGAAGCATTACTTTGAGCTCCCACCAAACCTCTAATGGAATGATATGTATATCGGTCACCGATACAGGACAAGGGATTCCAAAAGAAAACCTGGAGACCGTATTCACCCCCTTTTATCGGTTGGAAAAAAATGACCCGAATGTCGAGGGAGCAGGAATCGGCCTGACTATAACCAAACGCCTTGTTGAATTGATGGGAGGAAAGATTTCCGTAGATAGTGTTCCGGATCAGGGAACCTGTTTTAAAATCGAATTGCCCGGTGCCGAGGATTAATTTTTTCGAGCGGATCAACCCAGTTCCTCTTCTGCGTTTCTAGGCTGCTGAATCGTGGGAACACCAAATTTCAGCCTGGCTGGTAAGGCGCTAAAAATTCTTATCACCCTCATCCTAGAAATACTTCTTTGTCTTAGTTTGAAAATAACTAGTAAAGACTATTTCACCAGCCAGCTGGTTATATTTCATTCTCTCCAGTTTATTGAGACATAAAAAACCATGATTAATTTTTTTTCTAGAGCTACTATCAAGTGGAAAGTAATCGCTCACTTTACTTGGGTTTTTATGGCAGTTTCCATTTTCAATTTTATTTATTTCCCAGATGTTTATAAAAACCAGGCTCTAAAAAACCTGGAAAACCATGTTCAAAATACGGGAGAAATGTTAGCTCTTTCCACTGCAACAAGCTTGGAGTTGATTGAACTGGAAAGCATTGGAATTGCCATAAATTGGGCAAAAAAAAATCCCAATCTTTTCTTTTTAGGAATTTACGATCAAAAAAATAATCCTATAGCTGTTTTCAACCCTAAAAATGAAAAACCGGATTTAGCACGGTTATTTAAAACCAGTAACATCATGAAGAGTGATGGAAAAATATTTTTTTCCACACCAGTAAAATATAAAGATCATGATCACGGAAGAATTTTATTAGGTTACTCTTTAGAATCCTTTTCCAAAAGTCTTTCTGAATACCAGCTAAAAACATTGCATATAACTTTAGTAATATTTTTTTCGGGAGTAATAGTTTCAATTATTTTCAGCAACAAAAGTACCAAACCTCTTGAGCAATTGACGAAAGCGGCTAATGAAATTTCAAAGGGGAATTTACAGGTAACCATACCTATTAAATCCCGGGACGAAATAGGAGATCTGGGTAACAGCTTTAATACCATGGTCGACAATCTTCAACAATCCATTGAAGACCGTCAAAAGGCGCAATTAGAAGTAGAAAAAGCCCGAGGCATGGCAGAGTCAGCAAATCAGGCTAAAAGTTTGTTTCTGGCAAACATGAGCCATGAGATACGAACTCCGATGAATGCAATCATAGGTATGTCTCACCTGGCATTGCAGACCGAACTGGATGACAAACAGCGTAATTTTATCGAGAAAGTTCATCGTTCGTCAGTATCGTTGCTAGGAATTATCAACGACATCCTTGACTTTTCTAAAATTGAAGCCGGGAAACTTAACATCGAAGAAATTGAATTCTCTCTCGTTGATGTCATGGATAATATGGCCAATCTAATAGGTTTCAAGGCTGAAGAGAAAGAAATAGAACTGTTGTTCGACATTTCTTCCAACGTTCCAACAGAACTGGTAGGAGACCCTCTGCGTCTGGGGCAAATATTGATTAATTTGGGTAATAATGCTGTCAAGTTCACCGAAAAGGGCGAGGTTGTCATCAAGGTTCAGGTAAAGGAAGTTGAGAAAGATTATAGCCTTTTCCATTTTTCCATCCGTGATTCAGGTATTGGCATGACAACTGAACAACAGAAAAACCTGTTCCAGTCATTCAGTCAGGCCGATGCTTCCACCACCCGAAAATATGGCGGTACCGGACTGGGCTTGACCATAAGCGAACGGCTCACAGAGATGATGGGAGGAGACATCTGGGTGGAAAGCGAGGAAGGAGTTGGAAGTACTTTCCACTTCACCATCCGTTTAAAACAACAATCCGGGAAGCAAACGAGCAAAACAGAGGTACTCCCGAAGGATCTCAATGGTATGCGGGTTCTCCTGGTCGATGACAATGCAACAGCACGAGAGATAATGCTCAACATGTTGAAAGAAATTAACCTGACCGTTGAGATGGCTGAAAGTGGTGCGGTCGCACTCAAGAAACTGACCGACGCCGAGACATCTGGATACCCCTTCAAGGTAGTATTCATGGATTGGAAAATGCCCATTATGGATGGCTTGGAAACAACTCGTCGCATACAAGCAGGAAAAACGGGTTATCAACCTCCCCATGTAATTATGGTCACTTCATACGGTCCCGAAAATTTACAGGATGTCTCTACTGGAGTGAACCTCGATGGAATTCTGGTTAAACCTGTCTCTCCCTCAGCATTACTCGACAGTTTACTTCTAAGCCTGGATCCGGGACACAAAAGGGTAAGCACCAGGATGAGCCGGGAAGTGGATAAGGAAGCAGTTCGTAAAATTCATGGCGCTCACATTCTATTAGTGGAAGATAATGAGATCAATCAAGAGGTGGCTCAAGAACTGCTGAGCATTAACGGCATGACAACCAAGATAGCTAGCAATGGACAGGAGGCGTTGGAAATGCTGGAGCGGGAAACCTATGACGGTGTGCTGATGGATATTCAAATGCCAGTTATGGATGGTTACACAGCCTGCCGCGAAATACGCAAAAAGGAGAAATTCAAGGACCTTCCTGTGATTGCTATGACAGCGAACGTCATGACCGGCGATTTGGAAAAAGCACTGGATGCCGGGATGAACGATCATATCGGGAAGCCCATCAAGTTGAATGAAATGTTTGCCACCATGGCTAAATGGATCACTCCGGCGAAACCGGCACTCAAGACAAAGTCGGTCATTGAAGATCCTAGCTCAAGTCCCTTAATGAAAGAAACTCTACTCAGACTCCCTGGTATTGACACAGCCTCCGGAATAGAAATGGTTGGTGGGAATGAAAAATTGTATCGCCAACTATTAATTATGTTCTACGAAAAACACTCAAATGCAAAAACTGATCTTCAAGAAGCATTGAGGAATGATGATGTTGAGCTCGCGGCTAGATTGGCACATTCCATCAAAGGAGCATCCGTTGCCCTCGGTGCAAATGCATTATCAAAAACATCTGGTATTATAGAAGCAACCATTCGAGAGGGTAAAAATATTGAGGAAATATCCTGGTCTGACTTCTCGTTGCAACTGGATAAGGTACTTGAAGCTCTGGGGAAATTAGTCTCTGAAGCAGATAAAAAGCCATAGACCCTTTGAATGTTGTTTTAGCAAATCAACATCCTGCCGCAGGCCATTCCAGCGACACATTACTTTGTATAAAAGTTGACCAACCCTTTCTGCATAACCAAATGACATACCACTGCAATAAAAATAATGCTACAATTTTAAATAAGTCATAACACTCGTTATATTAGATACTTGGTAATTTTTTCGGAGAAGGAAGACAAGTGGATAAAAGCAAAAGCATTCTGGTTGTTGAAGATGACCAAATCCAGAGGATGATATGTGTTGCTCAACTCAAGCAATTAGGGTTTGAAAAAATCACAACTGCGGAAGATGGAAACCACGCATATTCGGCATTAGAAACCGACAGATTTGATTTGATCATATCAGATTGGGACATGCCCGAACTTAACGGTTTAGGACTCTTGAAAAAAGTTAAAGAAAATCCCTCTCTCAATAAAATTCCATTTTTAATTCTTACGATTAATTCTGATGAAAGCTTAATCAAGGACGCTCTTGATTTAGGAGCTGTTGGTTATATTGTTAAACCTGGAACCCCAGCTACTTTTAAAAAAAAATTGAAGGAAGTTTTATAAGCCCAATTGATTTACACGATACACCGTAAAACAAACAATAAAAAGAAAAGTTCACAAGCATATGCTTCCATGATATTTTTAGTTTTAATAGCCACAAGAATAGACAATTAGAAGTTATTGAAATAATAATTTTCCGTTGCTTATTGCGGAGATGAATATCTGGTACCTGCTTGAAAGTATCAATTTTCCCTTAATTTTGAATTCACCACTGATTTTTTATAGCGAGGGGTTCGATGAAAAAATATCAAGTTATTTTTCTATCTGTAGTTATTTTGTTTTTAAGTGGCCTGCATGCTCAGGCTGAAGAAGGACAATCTTTAAGGATTACGAAACCCAATAACGGGGACGTATTAAAGGGGCCGATTGAAGTGTGCATGGAAGTGCAAAATTTAGAGTTGGAACCTGCAAAAATGGGAATCAATGAAGGAAAAGGCCACCATCATATTCTATTTTCATCTTTACCTGCAGATTTGAGCCAACCCCTGGGTAAGAAGAAAGTTGTTCATATGGGGAGCGGCGTTTCTTGCCACACTTTCAAGCTTTCCCCGGGAAAACATTCCCTGTTGGCTCTCTTTGCATATGGGAATCATGTTCCATACGACCCCCCTGTTTCTGATAAAATTTTGATTACAGTAACTGAATAGTTGTTTTTAGAGTTAACGGGCCTGGATTGAATTATTCTCATTTTTAGAGAACTTTTAACAAGAGATATCTATGAAAAAGAAAATTGTTTCAACGACTCTGATTATTTTTTCACTTATAGTTATTCAAGGATGCACCACTATCTCGACCGAATCCTCTAGCACTGGTGTAATCACGGATAACTCTGCTTTAAGCCAAGTATTTCCGCTGATATTAAGCGATCAATGTCCAACCAAAATTGGATACTATGTTGGAATAAAAAACAGGCATAAAGCTAAAGAAATAACTACAAAGGTACAAACCGAAATTTCACCAGACCCTGATAACATGTATCCAAAAACCCGGTCTTATAATGTCAAACCTGGAACCACCCGTATTTTAGGATGTACCCAGGTTCAGGTGAATGAAGGGAATGCTCCAACCAATGTATCCTATTCCATTTTAAGCGCTGGATATAAATAGAGACTTGTTGTGGAGTTAAAAAGAAAGCTGGGAATATAGAGAGTTCAATCCAGCTCTTCTTCTGGGTTTCGAGGTTGCTGTATCGTAGGGACACTGAACTTAAGACTCGACGGCAAAGTGGATGCCTTTTTCCCGTAGGCAATATTCCCGCTCTCCCCTTCCAATCCTATATATATATTTTCGTTTTTGACCTTTACTGGATAAGTCGGGATGAACAGTTCCGGGTTCTGCATATTTGCCCCATTTTCCAATTTAAAACGCCATTCATGGTTCGGGCATATCACAATACCTTCTTCAATACGCCCTTCTCCTAAAGGCGCACCTCTATGTGGGCATTT
>JAJDBI010000215.1 GCA_029261435.1 Nitrospinaceae bacterium | reverse complement strand
TACTGCTTGTATTTTTTGAACCGCTTAAACAGGAAGTTCATTCTCCGGTAAAATTTGCCCTGCACCGTGTGCTTTCATGGTTGGATGAGAAATTATATCGTTCAGAGATGTGGGCGAAAAGTATTCCTGTGTTGGATGATGAGTATCATCATTCAGATTATCAGCGGCAGTTTGGAGGCATTGACCCGAATCAGGTCAGTGAAATTCTACGAGATGAAGGCTTGAAAGTTTTGCAGACTGAAAAATACTGTGCGCGACGCTATGGGCTTCATGCCTGGATGGCAAACCGAGTGCTGGGGACGCAGAACACGTTTAATTTGTTCGCCACTCGACCTTAGTTCTTCTAATTATACCTTTTGGTTTATTTGGGAGGTGGGAATTCCCAGGTTTTTAGCCAGAGTTTGCGCTATTTCGCTGCCTGCGGTGTCGTTGATTTCTAGAAACGAAACACCTATATCATAGTGGGCATCAAATTTTTCTACCCGGGCTACCTGAGCTTTTATGGTGATGGGCTTGTCATGGCTCGGGTCGGAAAGTTCTATTTTTACTTGTGCTCCAATTTCAATGAGAACAGGGCTTTCCAAAAGCAAACCTGAACTGCTGAAATTCTTTCCTTGAACGGTAATTTGTTCAGACTCCTGGTCCACTTTTTTGATTTGAACGTCCTTGGCAAAATCTATCCTTATATAATGTCGCTTGTTTGTGGAGTGAAGAAAAATTCTATTTCTGCCACTTTCCTTGGCCTGATAAAGAGCGACGTCAGATGCATGAAGCAATGACTTGGTATTCTTTGCATCTGTAGGAAATGATGCGACCCCACCACTTATAGTGACATTAAATGATTTACCATCAAACACCAGATCCAGGTCTTCAACTTTTTGGCGAATGCGCTCAGCAATAACCAGCGCGTTGATCTTTTGCGTTTCTGGGAGAATGAGAACCAGTTCTTCTCCGCCATATCTACAGGCAAGGTCTTCGGTTCTTTTTTCTAATATCAATATTTCGGCGACTCGTTTTAAAGTCAAATCACCTGCCTGATGACCATAGGTGTCATTCAGGTTCTTGAAATGATCAAGATCGAAAAATATGATTGAAAAACTTCCATCATATCTTTGAACTCGGTTTATTTCCCCTTCCAGCGCTTCATCGAAAAACCTGCGGTTAAAAAGTCCTGTCAATCCATCAGAATGGGAATGCTTCCTGGTTTCTTCAAACACCTCCAACTCTATCATTGTTGGAGTTGTCAAGGTTTGTGAAACCTCGCAAAAATAATCGCAGACTGCGGTGATCAATTTGACTTGTCTGTCAAGTTTTGTCTGTAACAAGTCGCGATGGGCAAGGATGCGCTGCCAATTGACTTTAGCATCGTGAGCATCGAATTCCAGATGGGTTAGCACATTGAGCAGAGTCGGGTAAACTTTTTCCCCTTCCTTTTCGACAAGATCCTGGATTGTTTCAAGAAGGTCAGAGTCATTACCGGAATAAGAATTCAGCGAATCTACGATCGTTTGTCTTAAATCGCTCATACGGATCACCGTGGTTGAGAAGGTACACCTTTAACTCTTGTATAATAGTGTAACACTTGAAGAGAAAAAGCAAACAGAAGGTAGGCCTGTTCCTATAATATTTCTAATCGGATATTGGCCTGTGGCTGGGAATTGTAACGTCTGTATGTCAGGGTTGGAAAGATTTACTTTTAAACAATTTCGAGGATTTGAAGGCTGGTCAGCGCAGTTGATTTTTGCAGGGCATCTTCCCCTTTGGGGCTCAGCTTATTGCCCGCGACGTTTAAAAAATGAAGTCCGGAAAGTTGCTGGGAATTGGCAAGGTAAATTGCGCCCTCGTCGCCAATGACATTCAAGGCCAGTACCAGACGACGCAAGCTGGATAAATTATTGGATTCGGCCATCGCTTTGATGCCTTGTGCGTGAATCCAGTTTTCGTTTTCAAGATATAAAGATTCCAGTTGAGACAGGGTTGTGGAGTGGGCAAGTGCCGTGGCTCCTTGATCAGAGATATTATTGTTATTCAGCCGCAAAGATTTTAGCCCGGCGCAATACGGAGATTCTGCCAGGGCCTTTGTTCCCTCTGGGCCAATTTTATTCTCACCAAGATCAAGGGTTTCCATGTGCGTCATATTTTTGGAACCCACCAAGGCCTCTATTCCTTCTGCGCGAAGGTCGTTATTATTTAGATCAAGAGTTCGAAGCCGGGTGATTGATTTAGATGTGGAAAGCGAAATTGCGCTGTCTGTTGTCAGTCCATTATTATGCATGATAAGTGTTTCCAGGTTTTCAAACATAAGGGACTCAGCCATGGCATAGACACCGTCATCACCGAGATGGTTGTTGTTCAAGATCAAAACCTTGAGATTGGGGAACACCTCGGACCGTGCCAGAGCTTCCATTCCTTCATGGGTCAAACCATTATCGGAAAGATCGATCTTGATAATTTTTTCAAGTGGCGGCACTTGCGCTAAAAGCCTCAGACCCTCATCGCCAATTCCTGTATCGCGAAGATCAACCTCATTTAATTGTCGGCCAAGTTTTGAATCGGCAAGCGACTTAATTCCAAGAGGTTCTAAACGGTTATAGGAAAAGTTCAACCTCTCCAGACTGTTTATTCCTTCTGCCAGAGAAAGCACTTTTGCTCCCAGCGCGCCGATTTCATTGCTGGATAAATTCAGGTCCTTTAAGAGCGTTAGTGCTTTGCATTTGGAAAGGAAGAATAAGGCTTCATCATCGAGGTTATTGTTCGCCAGTGAGAGGTTTGCTAAATTGGAAAAACAATCAGAGGCGCGTAGGGGTTGTAGGCCGGAAGAATTCAAGCCTGTTTGTTCAAGGTTCAACAGTGAAAGGGATTTAAGAGGATTGGCTTCAGCAATCGTTTTGAAATCATCCTCTATAAGCTGGCAGCCCAAAAGATCCAGGGATTTTTTATCGAGACTCAATTTTTCTCGGATGAGTGAGCCAAGATCGGGGTTCTCGGTATTTTTTTCAAAATGCCGGAGAAATTCCAGGCTGTCATCAATGTCTTTCGCCTCTGCCATAACAAAATACAGTTAAGTTCAAGTTGGTAAAAATTATACCATCAGCGGCGGGGGTATTATGCAATGTTTTAATTGGTATCTAACGGAGGAGGTCAAAAGGGGGGATAGTGCAAGCGCACATCAATTTGAGGAAATTTTTTGCTGGTCAGTAAGAGTTATTGTCGCCGGTTATTTGAAGTGGACGGAAACTGCTTTGGAAACGCCCTGCTCTTCCATGGTTATGCCATAAAGCGCGTTGGCGAATGACATGGTTTTTTGATTGTGGGTGATGATGATGAATTGCGTGTTGACGGCCATTTCCTTGAGCATTTCCTGGAAACGAACCACATTAGCCTCATCCAGAGGGGCATCCACTTCGTCCAGAAGGCAGAAGGGGCTGGGGCGGACTTTAAATACCGCAAACATCAGAGCGATGGCGGTCATGGCTTTTTCTCCACCAGACATCAGGGCCAGGCTTTGCAGGCTTTTACCAAAAGGGTTGGCGGTGATTTCAATTCCTGAATCGAGTGGATTGGCCTCGTCGATCAAGGTCAGGCTTGCCTTACCTCCCTGAAAGAGTCGGGCAAAAATTTCCTTGAAGTTTTCGCTGACGAGTTTAAATGTGTCGAGAAATCGTTGTTTGGTAGTGTGGTTTATTTTCTCAATGGTTGAGTGGAGGAGCTCGATGGACTCAGCCAGGTCATCCTGTTGTTTTTTCAAAAAGGTGTAACGCTCGTTGGTTTTTTCAAAATCCGAAAGTGCAGCAAGATTGACCTCGCCTATTTTTGCTACCTTTTCTTTCAGCTCTTTAACCTGTTCGTCCGATTCATCTTCATTTATAGTTTCATCGTAGGCTGACTTTAATTCTTCTCGCGTTGCGTTGAAGTCTTCGTAAGCACGTTCTTCCAGATGAACGATCTGCAAGCGGTTTTCAGAACGTTTGATTTCTATCTGAGAGAGGGTTTCAGTGATTTCCTGAATTCTTCGGGAAAGCTCGCGGGTATCCTGTTCCATTTCCTTCAAGTTTTCTTCCTGTTGTCGCAGCGACTCTTCTTCTTGAACGGCTGTTTCGGTCAACTGATCTTTCTCGCGGGAAAGTTTGAGTACGGTATCTTCCAGAGTAGAAATTTCATCCCCAATTTCCGTTATTTTGCTCTGGTTGGAAACGAGATCTGCCTGGCGTCTCTCAATTCGTTGTTTCAGGTTTTGTTGTTGAAGCTCCAGCCTCTTGATTTCTGTGAGTGTGTTTTCCCTTCGACCGATCAGCGAGGCGATCAGAACTTTCAGGCGGCTGATCTCGGATGAAATTTCCTCAAGACCGGACCGGCTGAGTTCCAGTTTTTCTCGATGAGCGGATAATTGCTCCTCTTCCACAATTCTTTTTTGCTCGGCAGACTCTAATTGTTGGTCCAGTGAAGATTTTTCTGCGACCAGCTTGTCCCTTTCCATGTTCAGGGCTGTGATTTCTCCGTCAATGGTGGTGAGCCTGTTTCCAAGACGTTCTGCCTCTTTACGTGATTGTTCCAAGTCGCGAAGTTTGTTATTGGCTGTGATCTCGGTAGCATGGGTCTGCTGGTCCAGTTGTCTCAGGTTTTCTTCGAGCCGAGAAAGGCCCAGTTTTTTATTATCGATATTTTCCTGTGAGGCATTGAGCTCATTTTGAACACTGTCTACACTGCTGGTGAGAGTTTCTATTTCACGATTTCTAGCCAGTAATCCCGAGGAATCACTTTCCAGTGAACCTCCGGTGACGAATCCGTTAGCGTCAATCATTTCTCCATTCAGGGTGACGACAGTACCATGAAAATTTGGTTCTTGGTGCAGGTGAAGGGCGACATCCATATCTTGAACGACGACAACGTTTTTCAGTAACAGTTCGATGACAGGCCGATACTCTTCCTGACATTCAATAAACTTGAGGGCCTCGCCAACGATTCCTTGTGTCCCATTCATATAAAGAGGCTCGGAAGGAATCGATTTTGGATTGAGAGGAGCGAACAAGCCTCGGCCGGAGTGATGGTTCTTGAGGTAGCCGATAGCCTCCATTGAATCAGAATGGGTGTTGACGATAACGCTTTGCAGTTTTTCACCCAGAGCGGTTTCGATAGCCGTTTCATATTCTGCCGGAGTTTGCAGGACATCGACCAGGACTTCGCGGAGTCCTGGAATGCGTTCGCCGTTCTGATTGTTCATGAGTGATTTAACACCATCGTGAAATCCCTCAAACTGGTTTCTCAGCTTTTCCAATGAACCGAGTAGAGAGGACTTGTGAAAGTAGTCTTCTTTTTTAGAGCTATGGTTGTCTATTTCGCTTTGAAGCTGTTGTGAAAATGAGGTGGTTTCCTGTCGCAACGTATCTTGTTGTTCTTTTAAACGTGCAAGTTCTTCGATTTTCTGCTGGTGTTCGGCCTCTCTCTGTTCCAGGCTCGACTGGTTTTCCTGAACCTGATTGTGGATTTCTTCCTTCTCAATCACTAACTTTTCCTGGCCGGTTTTTAATCCCTGAATTCGGGTCTCAAAAGCGGTCATCTGATTTTTCGATTGGGCAGTCTGCTGGAATAAAGCGTGAACGCTTCTTTCTCCATTAATAACTTGCTCCTGAATTGTCTGCAAAGCCCCGCGTTTTTCCTCGTTTTCAGCTTTGCGCTGGTCCAGCACAATTTCCTGGTCGTTAATTTCCTGTAGAGTCGTGGAAAGGTTTTGCCTCTCGTTTTCGATCTGCGTTGTCAGGCCACTAATTTCACCAGTCATTTGGGAAACTTCTTTTGTAGCAGACTCAATGTCCGTTTCTGCCTCAGATCTCTGTTCTTTTTTGAACGCAATACTCTGCTCGCTACTTCCAATTTGAGACTTCAATTGATGAATGGTTTCTCGGGCTTCATTCAATTGGCTTAGCGACTCTTCGATTTCCACATTGAGTTGAGCAATCTGGTTTTCAAAAGTGGCGTGGCGGGCGTTCCACTCGGTTTTCTTTTCTGTTTGTTCTTTTAGTTCTTCTTCTATTGCCTCCAATTGGGATTGGTAGCGGCAAATTTTGACGGAGAAAAGTTTGAGAGACAGTTCCTTAATCTCAGATTTGAATTTTTTATAGCGTTCAGCCTTGGCAGCCTGGCGTTTTAACGACTCGACCTGTCGGGCCAGTTCTTGAACAATATCCGCCACACGTTCCAGGTTTTGGCGCGAGCTGTCGAGCTTGCGAATCGCTTCATTTTTGCGGTGCTTGAACTTCAGGATTCCTGCGGCCTCTTCAATCAGGACGCGTCTTTCTTCCGGTTTGGAGATGATGATGTCCTGAATATGGCCCTGCTCAATAATGGTCAAGACCTTTGGGCTGATACCTGCATCCATCAGGAAATCCGTGATATCCTTTAATCGGCATGGAATCTGATTGATATAAAATTCGCTTTCGCCGGAACGGTGGTAGCAGCGGGTGACTTTGACATCTTCAGCGGTATTGGGAACCCCGGCGATCCGGATTCCTGTTGGTACGCTGGATAATGTTAGTGAGATTTCTGCCCGGTTTACGGGTTTTCGGCTACTACTGCCATTGAAAATGAGATCTGTGATACGGGTGCTACGCAGGGTTTTGGATCTTTGTTCGCCGATGACCCAGCGGATTGCGTCGGAAACATTACTTTTTCCGCAGCCGTTAGGGCCGACAATGGCCGTAAAACCGTTTCTAAACTCCAGGTTGGTGGAGTCGACAAACGACTTAAAACCTTCTAATTCTAAATTTTTCAGATACATATGTAAATCGGCTCCCGGGATTATCGGATCTTTAGAGTCTCATATTCAGAGGGAAGATTATCCCAATCATGTGATATTGTAAAGTGAAATTATACCATGTTTGGTATACTTTGAAACCCAGCCCCACAATATATTGTGCCACTGGGTCCAACCAAGTGGCCGGGGACAACTAGCAATAGCTTTTTGCTGTCAGCAACGATATTCTCGGCTTGACGGGTTTCGGCCCATTGATCATGCCTTGAGGAGGAGATTTTTTAGATGAAGCTATACTCTTATAATAAATGCGGAACCTGCCGTAAGGCGATCCGCTTCCTGGAAGACAGGAAGGTCAAATTTGACCTGTTCGATATTACCGAAACGCCGCCGACCAAGCAGATTCTCAAGGCGGCGATGAAAGCCAAGGGGATGAAAAAACTATTTAACACCAGTGGTGTTCAATATCGTGAGTTGAAGATCAAAGACAAGTTGCCCACCATGACTGAAAGCCAGGCTATAGACTTGCTGGCTTCCAACGGGAGGTTGGTCAAACGTCCGATAGCGGTGGATAAAGATAAAATCACCGTCGGGTTCGATATCGAAGAATATAAAAAGGTTTGGTAGGCAACCCGAGACAACGATGGATCTGTTTTTAATCAAACATAAACTGAAAAATGACTTTCCTCTGGTGCGGGAAGCCACCCGCGCGCATCCTCAAAGAGCCGCAGTGATGGTCATGCTTTATCCAAGGAATAATAAAACCCATGTGTTGATGACGAAAAGAGCAACGCATCTTAAGTATCATGCGGGGGAAATTAGTTTTCCCGGTGGAGTTTTTGAGGATGATGAGGATGATGATCTGCTGGCTACGGCTTTAAGGGAGACGGAGGAAGAGATTGATGTTGAGATTGATCCTGGAGATGTGTTGGGCCAACTGCCTATGGTTAATACCCGGTTGGGATTTGAAATAACCCCTTTTGTTTCCGTCCTGTCTTCAGTCCCGGACTATGAACCTGCCGAGAGTGAGGTGGGAGAGGTTTTGGAAATTCCCTTCACCACCCTGCTTTCAACCCAACAGCGGGATGTTGGTAGCAAACCTTCTGAAGAAGGGGTGATGTACTGGTTTCGGCATCATAGAATCTGGGGTGCATCGGCAAAGATTCTCAACCAGATTGGTCATCTGGCTACTTATTAGTCATTCATATAGAGTTCATTAGTTATGGAAACTATAAAAATCCTTTTTCTGGCTTCGCATTGGAGAGTTTCTTTGATCAAGGCGTTTCAGGACGCTATGTTGCCCGTTGAGTTGATTTGTGCCGATAGTGACTCACTTGCGCCTTCTTTTAAAGAAGCTGACCGCTCACAGACTTTGCCGCTTTTCTCAGATTCTCTTTGTCTACAATCGCTTCTTGAGATTTGCAAGGCCGAAAAAATTTCTGCTCTGGTTCCTCTGACCAACAAGGCGATTGAGTTTGTGGTCGATCACCGCAATGAATTGGAGGTTGGCGGTCGAAGGCTGTGGATACCGCAAAGTCGTGCCATTGAAATTTGCCTTGATAAATGGAAACTCTTTGAGTTTTTAATAGATGAGGGGTTCGACACTCCGTCAACATTTTTGCCGGGAATAATAGAATCTCCATTTCCTCTCATTGCCAAGCCGCGCCGGGGAGAAGGCAGTAAAGACGTGTTTGTTCTGGAGAATTCTGACGACTTGGAATTTTACATGAAAAAATGTCCTCAACATGTATTTCAAAGGCGGATCGATGGACAGGAATTCAGTATCGATACATTTTTCGATCAACAGGGTTCGCCCCGCCTGGTTGTTCCACGCGAACGATTGGCGGTTCGTGGTGGCGAGGTCATGGTCAGCCGTATCAATATGGATGCGGGTATCATTGACAAGGTGAAAGCGTTGGGGAATCGACTGGGTTTGACGGGGCCTTGCACCATTCAGGGTATACAGGATGATAACTTTTATTTCACTGATGTGAACCTGCGTTTCGGCAGTGGTTTTGTGCACACGATTTCTGCGGGTGGCAACGTGCCCTTAATGATGTATAAAGAACTGACCGGGCAAGAACTGAGCTCTGTGAAACTGGACATTAAAGATCATTCGGTCATGACTCGTTATCCTGAGAGTATTTTTTACTGATAATTTATGAATACCATGAAGCCACAAGACAGGTTGATCTTTGCTCTGGATGTTCCGGGGAAAAAGGAAGCAGAGCGTTACGCCAAAAAACTGGAAGGAGTGGTCGGTTGTTTCAAAATCGGTTTGGAGCTGTTTGTCAGTGAAGGACCTGATGTTGTTAAAATGATTCAGGATCAGTCGGCGGCTAATATTTTTCTCGATCTAAAACTTCACGATATTCCCGCTACGGTCAGGGGAGCATTGCGTTCTGCTGAAAAATTGGGTGTCCGGTACATCACCATCCATTCTACAGAAGGGGAAGAAATTCTTGAGACAGCTCAAGAAGTGAAAGGTTCTGGGTTGGAAGTGCTGGCAGTAACGGTGCTCACCAGTACAAGTGCCTCTTCTCTGGCGAGCCTTGGCATTCGTGAAGACATCAATGCGGCGGCTCTGGTTTTAGATCGCGCTACTCGCGCGCAAAATTCTGGATGCGCCGGGGTTGTTTGTTCAGGGGAGGAAGCAAAACTGGTCAAGTCAAAATGTGGGGGTGGTTTTAAAATAGTGGTTCCGGGGATACGTCCAGAATGGGCTCGTGTTTCAGGTGATGACCAAAACCGAATTGCAACTCCCTCTCAGGCTATTGAGGATGGGGCAGATATGATAGTCGTTGGCAGACCCATTCGCGATGCCAGGGATCCACGAGAAGCGGCCCAAAAAATCATTGCTGAAATCGCGTGACGCTGGACTCAATGAGGAACACTCATAAAACAGGTTAGATATCAAAATGCTTCCAACATTAATTAATTTTATTTATCTTCTGAGTCTGGTCTGCTGGATAGGTAGCATTATCTTTTTTTCTTTCTTTGTGGCTCCTGTAGTTTTTAAAACTCTTGAGCGAGAAAAAGCCGGTGAAGTGGTCGGCATCATTTTTCCTCGCTATTATATGATTGGTTATATGTGCGGTGTTTTGGTCTTGATCGCACTTCTGCTGAATGGACCAGCAGGTCTTAAGTGGTGTGCCTGGGGCATCATGATGATTGGCACTTCCTGTGCTGGGCTGGTTGTAAACCCTAAAGCCAAAATTCTTAAAGAACAACTGAAGGATTCCTCTGAAGCTGAAAAACCTGCCCTCGAAGCCCGTTTTAAAACTCTGCACTCTTTGTCGGTTAAGTTGAACGCTGCGGTTCTTTTTGCCGGACTGTGGTTGCTCTGGCTGACCAGCGTGACGCTGGACCCAATTAACAATAGTTTTTGACCTTGAAAAGATTGTTTCGGTTTAATGAACTCCTGGCTGCTTTGAAGAATAAAAAGCATTTTCAAAAAATTTAATCATCTATTTAGATATGAACATACTCGGAATTTCTGCGTTCTACCATGACTCGGCGGCTTGTCTGGTGCAAGATGGTAAAATCATAGCTGCGGCGCAGGAGGAACGGTTCACCCGTAAGAAGCAGGACGCCTCGTTTCCCAAAAACGCGGTGGAGTTCTGCCTGAAGCAGGGTGGCATAAAAACTTCTGATCTGGATTATGTTGGTTTTTATGACAAGCCATTCATCAAGTTTGAACGCATTCTGGAAACTT
>JAJDBI010000214.1 GCA_029261435.1 Nitrospinaceae bacterium | reverse complement strand
GCCTGAATCAGGAGTGGAATCAAAAAATTCCGCTTCTCCTGATGAACAGTTTCTACACGCATGATAAAACCCAGGCCCATTTGAGCTCCTTGGATTTTTCTTCAGAGATAATCGGTTTTCAACAAAATAAGTTTCCGCGTCTGCAATCAGAAGGCTTTAAGCCGCTCACCTCTTCCAGGTGGGGCGAGCACGCATACTATCCTCCAGGGCATGGAGATTTTTATCAATGTATCTGGCAGCAGGGAATTTTGCAGAAGCTCATAGATGCGGGCAGAGAGATTCTCTTTATTTCAAATGCAGATAATCTTGGTGCAGTGGTGGACCCTGTTATTCTGAATTATATGGATGAGTTCAATGTCCCTTTTTTGATGGAAATGACAGCTAAAACTCCGGCCGATGTTAAGGGTGGCACTCTTTATCAGCAAGGTGGAAAGCTGAAGTTATTGGAGATTGCCCGTGTCCCCGATGACAAGATTGACGAGTTTTGTGATCAAGAAAAATTCAAGGTTTTCAATACCAATAATATATGGATAAATCTTGTGGCCTTGAAGGACAGATTGAAAAAGGGCCCTCTGGAATTAAGTGTGCTGGTAAATCGAAAAAATGTTGAAGGAACTCCCATCTTACAACTCGAGACGGCTATTGGTTCTGGCTTGGAATGCTTTGAGGGAGCGGTAGGTCTCTCTGTTTCCCGGGAACGTTTTTTGCCTGTAAAAAAGACGGATGATTTGTTGTTGGTCCGCTCCAACCTTTTTAGTTTGAGCAATGGCAAGCTTGTTAGAAACTCCCAGAGGAAGTCGGATTCTTTACCGATTATAGAGTTGGGTGATTTTCTGCAAAATATAGAGAATTTTCAAAGTAGTTTTCCTGTTATTCCAGATCTTGTGAATTTGGAGCAGTTAAAAATAAAGGGTGAAGTCCGATTTGAAGGCGCAGCTTCGCTTCAAGGCAAGGTTGAATTGCAAGGGTTGAAAGGTGGATTAATTTTGCCCTCAGGTGTGGTACTGACTGATGAAACTCGTCGCGGTTGACAGATAAACTGTGGATAGGGGTTAGTCTTTTAAGATTATAGGAGTAATGCCTAACATAATATAGGATATTATTTCGCCTCTTGTTTCTCGATGATGATGGATTGTTGTTTAAATTATTGAAAATAAACGTAATATGTTGAAAATTGGAAATAATGATTGACATGCCATAAAGCATAAGTATACTTTGGTGAAAACCAAGACCCGGTATGGATTGTTAGGGTTTATCCTACCTTTCTGGTTTTGGGGAAATGCTGAAAAATACTCCTGTCGCCGGAGTTTTAGCATTGAGGCGTTCTTTGAAAGATTACTTTATTGTTCTAATGGGAGGAGGCTTATTCCTCTGAATTTGCCTCGTTTAGAATATTTAGTAGGTAACGTTTGTTAACTAGGGTAAGGGAGGATTTACAATGAATAAACTCGCTGTTTTATTATTTGTTACTGTTGCTTCTTTTTGTCTCGCCAGTTCTGCCTTTGCAGGATCATTAGCACCGGGCCAAATGGCTAAGTGCACGAATGCCAGTGCAATCACCTTGGAAAATACGGGTGGTGGTGCTGAAGATCGTGGTGAGGGAAATGCCACAGTCTGGAAATCTTCAAATTTCACGACGGTTGCAATTAGTTTGAGCCCGAATGCTCATCACGGTTTTGCCGGAAATGGTGGAGGAGCTGCAGGCAATGCTAAAGTGAAAATGGGCAACAAACATTCCATGGGAAGAGGCAAAGTTGTATTAAGTTCACAAAATAACTTTAGTCGTGGTGACTCTATTGGAGACATCAGTGGTGAGGTTAGGATCACCAATACTGGAACGACTAACCTAAGCGTTAATTGCGGTTAATTCCTAACAAGTTTTTTTATTAAAGCCGGCCTGATTTTCAGGTCGGCTTTTTTCTTACCAATAAACTCTCAGTAATAGAGAAGAATCCCACCGGCAAGAATCAGCCTGTAGATGATAAAGGGCAGAAGGCCCACTCTCGCAACAACTTTAAGAAGAAGCTGAATAGCCAGCAAACCAACCAGAAAGCTTATTCCCATCCCGATTAGAAGGTGGAGATTGGAATAGGTCTGCTCTGGTACAGGATGCGAAATAAACTGCATCAGTTTGTGCATGCCTGCTGCGAAAATAATTGGAGTTCCCAGTAGAAAAGAAAATCGTGTTGCTGAAGTGTGCGAAAGGTTGCTGAAAAGTCCTGCCGCAATGGTGATGCCAGACCGTGAGGTTCCCGGCAGCAGGGCGATAGCCTGAGCACATCCGATAAATAAAACCTGTTGCAGACTCAAACGGTTTAACTCTGTATCCATGCTTGAAATTTTTGATCTGTATCGGTCGGCTATCAGGAATATGAAGGACCAGAAAAAAAGGTTGTACCCGACAAAAGTGGGACTCCTCAGGTTGACCTCAATCCATTCTCCTCCAAACAGACCTATCAGTCCTGCCGGGAACGAAGCAAGAATAATACACCAGGCGAGATGATGTGTTTTGGGTGACCCCTTGCGATCAAATAATGCCCTGGTTAAATCTATCAGTTCTTTGCGGAAGAATATTATAATGGCGAAGAGGGTGCCTAAATGCAGAATGGCGTCCAGAGCCAGGCCTTGGTCGTCAAAATTGAAGATGATAGGGGCTAATATCAAATGCCCGGAACTGGAAATTGGCAGGAATTCAGTGAGTCCCTGAATTATGCTTAATAAAATGATCTGAAAAAATTCCATTTTGTTTTAAGAGGAAGATGATCTGGTTAAGGGACCAGTCAGGAGTGGGTTTTATCATTCGAATGCTGGAAACCAACATGGATTGTCGGTTGCTCAAAAGGATACTACTCCCAGCAAAAGGCCAGAATCAAGAAAAAAGAATTAGCGGATTGTACAAGGGGTGAAATTGAGTTTTCACTTTTGGTTTAGGTTTGCCGGGTATTGTAAATTATGTTATGTTACGCGGGCATTCGGCCGGATTCCCTTGCAAATTAACAGGTTGCCTCCTCACAGACCCTGACTGACCAGGACTTGTTTTTGCGGTTTGAACTATCCTGAGGCATTCTTAATTTTGTAGATTTAGTTTTCCGGTAATCAATACTCGAGGCATGATCTGCCCCTTTTACC
>JAJDBI010000213.1 GCA_029261435.1 Nitrospinaceae bacterium | reverse complement strand
GAAGTGGTTGAAGTTCGTAAGGGAAAGAAAAAAGTTTCCTCAAGGAAATTTTTTCCTGGGTACATCTTGATTAGCGTCGAGATGACACAAGATATCTGGTACATGATTAAAAATACTCCTAAAGTCACCGGTTTTCTGGGTGGTGGGGGTGAGCCTGTTCCTCTTTCGGAGGCTGAGGTTAAGCTGATCATGGATCAGGTCAAAGGGGAGTCTCAAAGGCCTAAGCCGAAATTCTCTTTTGAGAAGGGCGAAAGCGTGAGGGTTATAGAGGGGCCGTTCTTGAACTTCAATGGAACTGTTGAGGATGTTAATCATGACAAGGGTAAAGTTCGTGTCATGGTTTCGATTTTTGGGCGCGCCACTCCGGTGGAATTGGAGTTTCCCCAGATCGAGCGGGTTTAACAGTAGTCAGGTAAATTAGGCAGTAGATAAATAAGGGGTCAGATTGTGGCAACAAAAGAAGTGATGGGTCTAATCAAGCTTCAAATTCCTGCTGGGCAGGCTACACCGTCACCGCCCGTAGGGCCGGCGTTGGGGCAGCATGGCGTGAACATTATGGAATTCTGTAAAGCCTTTAATGCTAAAACTCAGGGTCAGGAGGGGAGCATTATCCCCGTGGTCATTGAGGTCTATAAGGATAGAAGTTTTTCTTTTATTACGAAATCTCCTCCCGCTTCAGCTTTGTTGAAGCAGGCTGCGGGAATTGCGAAAGGTTCTTCGAATCCGAGTAAGGAGTTTGTGGGTAAGGTGACCGAGGAGCAGGTTCGGGAGATTGCGAAAGTTAAAATGGAAGACTTGAATGCTGAAGATGTTGACGCCGCGATGCAGATCATAAGGGGTTCGGCTAAAAGCATGGGTCTGAAAGTTGAGAATTAACCGCTAGTAAGTAGGGATATAATTATGCCAAAGCATGGAAAAAGATATAGAGCGGGTGCGGAGAAGGTTGACCCCGATGCCAAGTATGAGTTGAAGGAGGCTCTGGGGTTGGCGACTGCTGTCAGGTCCGAAAAGTTTGATGAGTCATTGGACGTTGCCGTCCGGTTGAGCGTTGATCCCCGGAAGGCTGATCAGAATATTCGTGGCAGCGTAGTGTTGCCGAAAGGGACGGGAAAGAAATTTCGCGTTCTGGTGTTTGCGAAAGGCGAAAAGGAGAAAGAAGCCAGAGATGCCGGCGCGGAAGTTGTTGGTGGTGATGACCTGGTCGAGAAAATTCAAGGCGGGTGGATGGAGTTTGACCGTGTGGTGGCCACTCCCGATATGATGGGTCAAGTGGGGAAGCTGGGCAAGGTTCTGGGTCCTCGTGGATTGATGCCTAATCCTAAGACGGGCACGGTGACTTTTGATGTCAAGCAGGCTATTGAATCTATTCAGGCTGGTAAGGTGGATTATCGGGTCGACAAAAGCGGTATTGTTCATGCCTCTTTGGGTAAGGCCAGCTTTTCGGTAGAGGCTTTGGAGGAAAATTTTCATGCTCTGGTGGCGGCTCTTGTGAAAGCGAAGCCGGCCTCAAGTAAGGGGCATTATGTTAGAGGGATTTCGGTGTCAACGACTATGGGTGTTGGGGTTAGAGTAGCTTATACACCCAATTGATTGAATAAGTTTTCGTCCTTTTGGGCGAAAGACTGGAATGAGAGGGGTGGCTGACGTGCCAAACGCAGAAAAGATAAAAAAGGTTGAAGAGTTAAACGGGGTATTTCTAAAGGCCAAGGCGGCGGTTCTTGCCGACTATCAGGGAATTGAAGCTCCTGATTTGACCTTGTTGCGCAGTCATATGCGGTCCAGATCTGTGGACTTTCGTGTGATCAAGAATACCTTGGCTCGGCAAGCTTCGAAGGATACCCCTTTTGAGTTGCTGGATAAGGAATTTAAGGGTCCGGTTTCTCTGGTGGTTAGTTTTGATGATGCGGTGGCTCCTGCTAAGGCTTTGGCTGAATTTGAAAAGTCTGGAGCTCCGAAAAGCCCCAAGGTGATTTGCGGGGTGGTTGAGGGAAAGCTGGTTTCTCCTGAGCAGGTTAAAGCTATTGCGGACTTGCCTTCCAAGGAAGCTCTTATTTCCCAGATGCTGGCAGTATTCAATGGGCCTACGACAAGTTTTGCCGGGGTTTTCAGTAGCTTGTTGAGGAAGTTGGTGGGAACGCTGGATGCGGTCCGCGAGAAAAAAGGATCTGAATAAACCGGCCTGTAGGGCCGTTGTAATCATATTTTTATAATAAAAACTAGGTTTGGATACCATAATTATTGAAAGGAGGGCGTAATGGCCGTCACTAAGGATGAGGTAGTTTCCTTTATAGATAGTATGACTGTTCTGGAAATGTCTGAGTTTGTAAAAGAATTAGAAGAAAAATATGGTGTGACCGCTGCGGCTCCGGCGGCTGCAGCTGCGGCACCTGCAGGTGGCGGTGAAGCTGCTGCTGAAGAGAAAACGGAATTTGACGTTATTCTTACTGCTGCTGGCGACAAGAAAATCCAGGTTATTAAGGAAGTCCGGACTATTACAGGTTTGGGTTTGAAAGATGCCAAGGATTTGGTTGAGGCTGCTCCCAAGCCTATTAAAGAAGGTGTGAAAAAAGAAGAAGCCGAAGAGATCAAGAAAAAGGTTGAAGAGGCTGGTGGAACGGTGGAGGTTAAGTAACGGAAACCCGGGATAGTAATCTTACCCACGCCCTGACGGGCAAACTTTCCGTTAATCTTTCTTTAAGAAGGATATAGCCTTATGTCGAAGAACCGTTCCCAGAGAGCGTTAGGCAATTTCAGAAAAAGAAAAAACTTTGCCCGGATTCCTACGGTCATTGATATTCCTAATCTGATCGAGATCCAGAAAAAATCATTCGAATATTT
>JAJDBI010000212.1 GCA_029261435.1 Nitrospinaceae bacterium | reverse complement strand
CATTGAAATATTTTTCAGAGGGGAAGTAAAACTCAGGCGTTTTTATCTTTTGGAATGATAACAGGAATGACAATGGGCTCACCTACGGAAAGCGAACGAATATCTTTATCAGCGTTATAACTGCTCAAGAGCCAAAGAGGAATGGTGTAATTCTCGTTACGCATTTCCCATAAAGTCTCACCTTTTTCTACACTTCTAATTGTGAGTTTGCTGATTTCATAATTATTGAAAAAATCTTCCTGAATCGCCTTGTGATATTCTTGTCTTTTTTCGTCAAATTTAACTGGTAGAGTTTTGGCAAAATTAACTCGAAGCTTATCGTTGACAGATATAGCTCCCTTTTTCCCAATACGGTTTATCTTTCTTAATTCTCGCACAGAAAGTAGCGACCACTCAGCGTAATGACTCAGGGTTTCATCAAAGTCAACGGTGATGGTACCTATTTTTGAGTCAGAACTTGTGTTAGGGGAAAAAGATACAGGTTTAAAAGCAGGTCGGTTTCGATTTATACTTTCATTGCTGTTTCTGGCTACCTTTAGAGTGCCCTTTGGAACAGCTCTGGCGATTTTAACCGGTACTGATTTCTTCTTGGTAGCAGTGTTAGAATGATCTACTGTTAACTTGAAATTGCGAGATATCACACTTTTAGATGCTACTTGCTCCTTAACAATCTCCTGGCTGGGAACCTTTATCCTCTGTCCCGGATATAAAGCATTAGGGTTCCTGAATCGGTTAATACTCGTAAGATGTCTTACATTGGTATCAAAACGCTTCGCGATTTTAGAGAGGTTATCATGCCTTCGTACTTTGTAAGATACAAGCTTTGTTGAAAAGTTTTTCGATGAAACGGTTTTGGAATCCAGTTTCGCGAGTTGGTAGGAAGGTCGCCGCTTGGAGTTTCCTCTTGGCAATTGAAGCACTTGACCTACATAAATACGATTGCGCCTTCCTATATTATTGAACCCCTTCAAAGATCTTATGGTTGTACCAAAACGCAGAGCTACTCCAGATAAAGTATCCCCTCTTCTAACGGTATACCATTTGGAACGCAATTGACTGCCATACTTTATCTTTTGTGGAATTTGGCCATAACGTGCGACCAGATTGTTCACTTTCCTGGCTGGTGCCTGAAAATGAAACCCTTTTGGTATACGTTTTTCCCCGTTTAAAACCGGACGCCTCAAAGATGGATTAGCTTTAGCAATTTCATCACGTGACATATCAAAATAGTTCATCGCAGTTCGAATACCAATATAGTCAGGCAACGAAAAGGAAACCATATCGACAGGCTTCTTTATGACCAGGTTGGGGAAATATTTATTCTGATTCTTAACTACATGTAAGGCGGCAAGAAACTCTGCATAAAAATTTTGTGAGGCAAACCCAAATGTTCGGCTTTTATATTTAGCTACTACTTTTACAAAATCATTTCCAAACTTTTTCTGAGCTCGCTTCATTCCCTGCAAGCCATGGTTATAAGCCGTAACTGCCAATGGCCATGAATGAACGCTTTTAAAGTTTCTTTTTAGTAATTTTGCAGCACCATGAGTGGCCAGTATCGGATCTCGTCTTTCATCCACATCATATCCAACACGCATGAATAATCGACCCGTGCCACGGGTGAACTGCCAAATACCCGCTGCTCCTGCACTTGAATAAGCCCCAATCTGAAAAGAAGATTCAACATGCGGTAGGACGCTCAGTTCTTTGGGAAGACCGTATTGCTTTAATATTCTTTTAATTTCAGCTAAATAAAGGCCTGAACGTTCAATACCTTCCCGGAAACGGTCTTTTTGACCGAGTTGAGCTCGTATATGTCTTGAAGCCTTATAAAAATCTTTTTTAACCAGTTGAAAAACTCTTTTATTTTCGCCCTTCAAACCTGATTTGTTCTTGGTTTTGGCTATTTTGCGTAAAATATTCCTGTATTTTTTCTTAACCTTCTCAAGCTTGCGCTCCCGTGCTCTTCTGGATAAGCGTTTTTCCCCCAGATAGACGACTTCATAAACAATATCAAGATTTTTTATGTCATGAACAACTGCATGCTTAGTACTGTATTCCGAGTATATTTTCTTCCAGAATTCGACTTTACTTTGAAGACCGGGTGGAACAGTAAAGTGATAGTCACTTAGGGTATGAACTTCATGCGGAATACTGGCATACGAGTTCCCGGGGAACCAGGATATCGCCAAGAAGACAAAGGAAAAAATGAGGATTCTAATAGACTCTAGCAATTGCCGGCTTTCTATTCTAAAAGAATTGTTTTATGAGATATTTTTTACGCCAATAATAAAGCGTTTAAAACAAAAATAGCTACTTGCACGCGACCTCAAAAACTCAGTAACGCGTTGAAAAAAAAGGATATCAAAGCCATTACATCAGGTCAAGGTAATTCGAAATTATGTCGATGTTTTTTGCTGTCAGCTTTTCCATAACATCGCTTCTCTGTAGTTCGAAGTTATGAGACTTGCTGTTCTCCCGGATATTCTTTATTCAATTGATATACCCAGGCAAGAAGCTCAGCGACTATTTTATAGAGTGCCTCAGGAATTTCTTGGCCAACATCTATTTTTTCCAGCAACTCCATCAGGTCCTTATCCTTTTTGATGGGTATATTTTGTTCCTGGGCCATAGCAATAATTTTATCAGCTACCCAGCCTTGTCCCTTAGCCGTTACCTTAGGTGCGCGGTCACCACCTCGGTTATATTGAAGTGATACTGCGGAAGTTAATGTTTTATTTTTTTTCATGTCTTTATATTTACCAATGATGTGTTTTGACTTACCAGCAATTCAATAAGACTATCTTTTTCAGGTTTGACTTTGTCGGTCACGCAGCATTCCACCGATGTTTCTATGTTGTGTCCTCCCATTGCTTCTTTAAAGCCTTTGGCCTTGTTGTTTATAAAAGCTGCTATGTCTTGACTCTCAGCATCCATCTTTACGGAAAGATGCTCTTGACCTATTTGCGCACTGATTTTAATTTTCCCAAGAAATGAGAGATCGAGAAAGAAGGCGACATTGTGACTGCTCTTTTTATCCTTATCTTCTCCCTCTTCATTTGATGAATCCTTACGGACATAGAGCTGAAGGGTTTTATTTCCTGAACTCAGCGGGTTGGGAATCTGAATCACCAGTGGCTGGCTTTCCTGTTTCGACACTTGTGATGAAAGTTGGTTGAGTTCTATATTATCGATGGCAAACTTTATGGTTTGACGAAATTCTGCGAGGGGAGCCGGAGCTTTCACAGATGATGTGGCTTTGTCTGTAGATTGATCAAGTTTCAGCAGCAACCCTTTCAAGTTACTGGCTAATTCTTTAGTAACAGGAAGACCTGATTCAATAGACTGACGAACCTTGGCTTCATAATTAATACCAGAAGACTCAACCTGCCGCCTGACTTGCCCTTCATTCGGCAATTCACCTTCCCTGGGAACAAGCAACTGCAAAGTGTCCTTCAATCGAGCAATCACATCCGGGCTGGTTTTCAACTCTTTCAAAACTGGCGAATCAAGAACTTCATCCATAAGCAGGTTTGCCATTTTCACTAATGGCATACGAGCCGGCAAATAGGGTTTTAAAGTATTGAAGTCTATTTTCCTGGTATTATTTGCACCGTCTGAAACCAAGGTGGGGCTTTGCCCCTTTCCCGTCTTCTCAAAAGAAATATTCACCTGAGCGCCGGGTTTAAGGGATTCCGCATTTTCCGCCTGCACAACAATACTTCTGCTACCAGTATCAACGACAAGTGTCTTGGAGTCTACTATGTGACTGATACGGGCACTGATCACTGGCTTGGGTGAGTCCGATTTTTGAGAAAAATCATCAAAACGAGTTAATCTGGAAAATGATTTGCCACGCGGGGTCAGATGTGTTTTAGTCTCATGATTATAAGGTCGGTCCTGATGCAATGTTGGAGAAATTATTTTCAATGCCGGTTTTGGTCCAGAGCTTTCCACTCGGACCCTAAGTACCTGACCTTTACTCAAAGGAAGTCTAGTCGGCTGTTCTCGCTCTTGTTGTCTTTCAAATGGCAATGACTTGGGCAACTCAACAACCACTTTATTACCATCAAGAGATAAAACCCCTTTTCCTCCAGGAGTGTTTCCGGTAAAAACCGCATCTAAAATTTTGCCGGTCTGCATTTGGCTGATGAACTTTAAGGTCGCGGCATTAGAGCCTTTTCCTTCAAGAATTTTCACAACCTGATTGATCAAATTCTCTGCCTGACCCGTTCTTTCACTGGCTATCAAATTTTCAAACATGCTGTTTAGGGGTGTAGTGGGTGCTTATACATTCTACTGTCCTCAACAGGGACTTAATTCTTTATCGGCAGATCACTTCGCTTACACAATGAGAATAATGTCAGATATGCAATTACGAAGATAACCCTTTTTTTTGCAATAGTTTATGTGGGAAGGAAAAGTATCCGAGCCGACTAAAAAGACCTCAGGCGACAATATTTAATTTCCCTCGATAGGGGTCTTCAGGAAGAGGTGGTTCAGGGCTATCTTTTTCATCTTCAGGATGATTTTTCTTGCGAGTTCTTACACGTTTCTTACCACGAGTTTGAGGGTCGGTTTCCTGAATTAAATAGGAGGGATCCAAATCCTGAACCTGACGACGTTTTAACTCGTCATTCTGCTCGCGTTCCTTATCAAGCTGTTGTGCCGTGACATTTGGTAGTGCTTGTATCGTATGTTGGAGTTTTTCTGTATGTGTTCCCATCTGCAGAACCTGCTGCATATTAACGGGAGGTGTTGAAGGCATGATTGAGACCTGAATATATTATCTAATATCCGGTAAATATAGGCCTATAGAACGGCAAGTCAAGACAAGGGAGGGTTATTTAATCATGAAACGGGAGAAATAGACATCGGTTATTGTTCCGGTACCGCTTAACAGCAAGGCATTTGAGGCAGTCAAAATCTCTTTTTTAATTCTTTCTTCAGTCCGAGAACGTTTAAGGGTGAAATCGGTGGGTCGCTTTCTTCTGAGAATATTATAAATACTTTTTCTCATTAGCGGGAGTACCTTATCAAGCTCACGATTCAACACACTATTGCTCAATAACAGGTTTGCGGAAACAGTAATGAACTGGCCTGTTTCCTTACCGCTATCAAGTAGAGGGAGAAAGAATGGTTCAAGCTTGTAAATATTGACCTTTGTAATTTTTACCTCCTCCTCCTTAACTTCTTCCTCTACAATCTGCTCTTCCACAGGAACCTCTTCCGCCTCTTCACCACCCCGCAAAAAAAGGAATCCACCTCCTATAATCAAGACCAAAACTGCTCCACCTATAATCATAAGGAGCTTTTTATTGCCAAGTATTTTCTGGAGCTTTCCCTTCAGGCCAGCTGCTCCGGCTTCTTCTCCACCAGCATCCTCTAAAAGGCGCTCAAGCTCATTCGCCTCATCATCGGATAGCTCCGCTTCTTTCTCTTGATCTTCAGCCATTTTTCAGTTCTCGGGTTGCATTATTCCTATGGAATTTAACGGCAATAAAGGTTATGAACTAAATATTAACTTGTTGAATTATCTACTATTTATGGCTCTTGAGGAGAGCGGCGTAAATTTCCTGAACTTTTTGCCTGAGGTCTTCCGGTTGTGATTGATTATCTAGAATATAATCTGCAAATTTGCTCTTTTCTTGAAAGCTCATCTGGTTATTGATTCGGGCAATAGCCTGTTCGTAGCTTTGAGATCCTCGGCTTAAAATGCGCTGGACTTGTTGCTCCTCACTGGATTGAACCACAATCACCTTATCAACATTCTTATAGTTCCCAGACTCGATCAATAAAGCCGCATCAACGATGACGATTGCTGAGGGGTCCCTGGCACTAATACTCAAATATTTTTCCTGCTCCTTCACAATAACTTTGGGGTGAAGAATTGCCTCTAAAGCAATTTTTTTTTCAGTATCTCCAAATATAATTTCTGCCAAGGCTTCCCGATCAAGGTTTCCGCTGGGATCTAGAATGGGTTCACCAAAAATATCAACAATTTCCTTTAAAGCAGGTTGACCCGGGCGGACTATATCCCGAGACAACTGATCAGCATCTATAATGTGCGCACCCTGCTCCGCGAAAAATGTTGCCGCCAGACTTTTTCCTGAGCCCATCCCACCTGTCAGACCTACAAGTAACGACACAAAGGTTAAGCTTTCTTTGCTAGAAGGTTTTCATATAGACGCAGAAGACTTAAAGTGACAGGGCCTGGTTTCCCTGAGCCAACAGGACGACCATCCAAATGTGAAACCGGCATTACTTTTTTGAGAGTCCCAGTCAGGAATATTTCATCTGCCTTTAACAGCTCTTCTCCGGGCCATTTCCCTTCTTCAACGTGAAATCCATTTTCCTTAGCTAGTTGAATCACTAATTGGCGGGTGATTCCTGAGAGAATTCCACAATCCATCGAAGGAGTCAGGATGTGACCCTCTCGAACAAAAAATAGATTGCTGGTCGTCCCCTCAGTCAAAAATCCCCAAGGGTTAACCATAACAGCATCTTGAGCTCCCAACTTATCTGCTTCCATTTTTGCTAAAACATTATTCAAATAATTACCTGTTTTAATATTAGGATTCAAAGCATCACGCGGGTTTCTTTTAATAGAAACCAATGCGACATGAATTCCTTTCTCATAACAGGATTCTGAATATTCAGTTACGTCCATCACCATCAAAATAACATTAGGGTGTTCACAGGATGATGGATCAATATTGATTTCTCCAACTCCACGGGTAACAATAATTCTGACATATGATTCCTTGTTATCAGCCGCAAGAAGAGTGTTTTTCAATTGTTCCCGGAACCATTCTTTGTCACGAGGTATCTTTAATGAAATTGCTTCCGCTGAGTTGTAAAGACGATCAAGGTGTTTATCTAAAAAACAGAGTTTGTTATTGAGTGTACTCACCACTTCATAAACACTGTCTCCAAATAAAAAGCCGTGATCCATGACTGAGATATTCAGTTGGTCGTGGATTTCCCCATTAAAATTAATTTTAGTAGTCATTGTTTATTTAATTGACCTGTTATGTATGCTAATTTTTATCAACAGCATTTAGAATTTCTTCTAGTTTTTTCTGATCCTCTGGCGAATACTGGTCCAGAGGTTTATTGTTGTCTGGCAATTTGTCCTTCAAGTTCTCAAAGGTGTCCTTCAATTTTTTCAATTCCTTTAGCTCTTGGAATTTTTCCTTGGCCCCTTCCAGATCAAAATCTGAAAGTTTTTTTCGAATATTCAGAGTCCCGGGGTTCTGATTCACAAACTCTAAAACTTTTGCTAAATAGGGAGCTGTGTAAGAATCCGCAGTGAGTTTTTTAGATACTTCAGGAAAAAACTGTAAAGGGAAAGTAATGGCAACCATAATGACAACGCCTCGGGCCAAACCAACAACTCCTCCCAAAAGTCTATCGAACATTGAGAGATCTGTCCCAGACCAAAGCATTCCCTTGGCAATTTTACCCATGAGGGAGATGATGATTGCAGTGACTATATAAATTGCCGCAAAAGCTGCTAACTTGGCTATCGGCTTACTGTTAATACTCTCCATCAAAATCCGGGCTAACGTATCCTGATATTTGACAGACATCAAATATCCTCCCACATAAGCAAGGAGAGAGAATATTTCTCGCACAAACCCTTTCATTAAAGAAAAAATCAGGCTTAAACCCAGTACGACGGAAACGAAAATATCAAAAGATGTCATTGAAGTGTTTCCCTAATGGTTGTTTTCATTCAGTAAGGTATTTTTATTAATCAGAACTTGACTGAATATTAATTTAAAAGAGGATGTAAATTGTGCAGGATTCATAGATATTTCTTTTTGAATTTCAGGCAGGTCAAAAAATACGCCCTCACTAATTTCTTCTGAGTTGATTAGAATCGCATCATCCGTAATACATGTATAAACCCGAATATGTTCTCCATGAGTTTCCTGGCAGGCAGATATCCTTATAAAAGGTTGCAAAGCTGACTTTATGCCGAGTTCCTCAAATAATTCGCGGTGAGCACATTCATCATAAGATTCTCCAGCATCTACATGCCCGGCAGAAGAAGTGTCCCACAATCCGGGGCTTTCATCTTTGCAGAGGGCTCGCTTTTGCAAAAACAATTCTTTTTGGGAATTAAAAACTAAAATATGAGCGGATCGATGTAGTAAATTATTTTGGTGAATATACTTCCTTGTGGCCTGCCCTATTATGCAATCATTTTCGTCGACAATGTTATAAATTTCATGATCTACGTTCACGGGAAATCCGAGTTCAACTTTGATCTGGCCGCAGATAGCTCAATTGACGTGGGAACTCACCTTCTTCGCAATAATTATTTTGAGCCAAAAGCTTGGCATCATTAATGGCTTGCCGCGAACCTTCCAAGGTCACATTAAGATAACCTTTGTCAGCTAGAAGGCCACCTGCCTGCAAAAGACTCATAACAGATTTGGCGCTGAATTTTTCATCATCAATAAGCATGAACAGTTCCCCTTCATGATGACGAGCAATCAGGGAAAGATATGTTGAAGGACGAGCATGAAAACCTAAAGGCTGTGGAACGGGAACTTCTGCTCTCACGATTTCCACAAATCCTTTCAAAATTTCTTTAACCAGTTTGTCACCTTCCTGTAGATAGTATTTGCTAAAATGAAAACCAAAATTAAAAATTTGCCCCAGCAAAGCTTCTTTATTCACTATTTTTGATATTTGTTGCTTGCACTCACCATGACGAATATCATCTTCATGTCGTTCATAAAAATGACATAGCCAGAGAACGACTTCCAGAAGATGGAGAGGCATGGAAATATACCCTCGCAAGTTTTTCAAATCTGCTTGGGATTGTTCCATCCGTGTATTCTTTACATATGTATCGTATTCAGACTGAACGCTATGCACCAATTCCTTTAACATCCGTACCAGCTTTTCATCAAGCTTTGAAGGGATAACATGGCGAAAGGTTTCAAGATCATCACTTCTTTGAAAACCGATCTCATTGATCATTTTCGCGACTTTTCTATATTTCTGGCAGAGGTCTAAAATCCTTTCCTCTTCTCCCTTTACTTCGTCCTCCATAACAGTTCTTGGCAGACGCTTATTACTTTCGATTTCAGAAAATTCATTCATCGAAAATGGATCATGAGAAATTTCCAGACCGTTTAATTCCCCTGTACTCACAACCTCAACCCTCAAACCTTCTATAGAACTATTTAAAAACTCCAAGGCCTTGTATGCAGACTCCTTAAATGCCAAGACACTACCTTCAGGCTCTCCGAGGTTATAATAAGGGTAGCGATCTAAAATATGCTTTATATAAAATGCTGCGATAGTTAGATTACGTATGCAGGCGACATACTCAGAGAAAAAGGACCATGTTTTATTTTCCCGTGCACCATGTTCATCAAGAACACTTTCCAGGTATTCCGTTTCCTGGATCAGAGTTGAATAAAACTTGCGGGATATTTCCTTGCCACTTTTTTTCTTTTCACAAAATAATGCGCTGACCTTGAAAAATAGTCGGGAAGGTTCCTGAACAATTTGTAAAAACTCATCTTCAGAAATAATCTGAATAAGGGATTTAGCTTCCATCTGGGTTAAAACTCGCTGGAAAGGTTTGATTTGATATTAAGATAAACAAACACAGATAGTATACCCGCATACTGCCTGGGTTAAAAGGCCACAGATTCGACTGAGAATTTTTTAGGTAGGTATTTTTGCCAGATTTCAATATGAGAATCTGGTCCGGATGGAATCACAAAAGGAATAAATTGATAATCCGGCTTTCTAGGGAGTTGACGTAATTGCATATCTACTTCAAAAGGAGTTCTGTCACCCTTTTTAAGGTTGCAGGTTTTACAGGCAACTACTATATTTGTCCAATTCGTTTTTCCTCCTCGTGATTTGGGAACCACATGATCCACTGTAAGAGGGTTGTTGGAAGTTCCGCAATACTGGCAAGTGTAATTATCTCTTCTTAAAATATTTTTTCTACTGAAAGCCAATCCTTTTTTGCGGTTGCGACGAACCATTTGTAAAACACGTATCACAGTAGGAAGCTGAAAGCTGGTCGAGGGAGTGCGCACAGTATAACCGGCACTTTCCAGTTCTTCAGCCCTACCACCAAAAACCATAGTAATGGCATGACGAGCACTGCAAAACTGCAGTGGTTCATAGGAGTAGTTTAAAACCAGGATTTTGAACGAATCGAGCATGTTTCCAAACCTCAGTAAAGCTGGAATGACTTGATCTGTCTAACTAAACCCATCTTAATTCAAAAAATTCTACCCTTTACGCCATCATACTGTCAATAGCAAGCGATGCAAAAGTGGTTTTACAGAATATTTCCGACACCCAGCCGATTGCCTGGGTCCAGGCAATCTTTAATTTTTTTCAAATCACTCAACCCCTCTGCCCCAACCATTTTTGCGAAATATTTCTTTTTCAGTTTTCCAATCCCATGTTCCGCAGAAACCGTACCCCGCCATTCCAGTATCTGTTCAGCAATCTGGTCATAAACCTGTAGTGCATATTCCATTTGTGATGCACCGGGCAAAAGATTTATATGCAAATGATTATCCCCTAAATGTCCAAACATAACGTAATCCAAACCGCTAGTACCCAGGATTTCCTGGTAAAACTCCATCATTGAAATAAAGTGATTATCAGGAACGGCCATATCTGTTCCCAGTTTAACCCTTCCTGCACGGCTGTTTTCTTCATTGATAATAATCGGGATATCATGTCTGAAATCGTGAAATTTTTGAATATCCTTTGTCCCTTGAGCAAACCATGAATCATCAAGCATAATATTTTCTTCACTCAAGAACTCATACCAGTTTTCCAGTACTAAATCGTAATCCTTCAACTCAGCAACATCTTGTTCAAAAAATAAAGCGGCTCTGGAATGATGAGGTATGTTTTGATGCTTTCTCATTAATTTCTCCAAAGCATTATGGTCAAAATACTCCAAAGAACAGGGAGCGATTTCTTCCCCATTAAAAGATTTAATTTTGGAAATCAATTTCCAGCAGGAAGATTCATCTTCGAAAAATAAAACACCACTCACAAAATCTGCTGGGCAAGGTATCAAGCGCAGGACGATTTTCGTGAAAACGCCAAGCGTACCATCCGATCCAATGAATAAATCCAACCAGTCCATACCTGGGTGGACAAAATATCCCGCAGCATTTTTGCATTTCGGGCTCTGATAAGAAATTTCAGGAAAAGATATTTGGCTTCCATCCTCAAGCTTAAGCGGTTCGAATATTTTTAACCCACGCTTGACAATAGTCTTTCTGCCGTCTACGAGAACCAGTTCTACCTCTTCAACATAATCACGGGTGACTCCATACTTGTAACTCCGTGACCCAGATGCATTAGTAGCAAGTGTGCCCCCAACTGACGCCCATGTCTCTGTAGGATTGGGTGGATAAAACCAGTTTGTAGCAACCAGATAATCTTGCAATTCATTGAGGGTTACGGCCGGACCAACACGTATTCTCCTCTCTTCTTCTATTGCAATTTCCTTAAAGCGCTCCAATGAGACAATGACACCCCCATATGGAATTCGAGAAGCAGTCAGACCCGTCCCTGCCCCAGCAATGGTCACAGGGCGGGTTTCATTTTTCAGGAAAATAACAAGTTCTTCAGAAGATTCAGGAATAATGACCTCTTCAGCATTTCCTCCTGAAAAATTTGAAGCATCCTTTAAATAAGGGGCTATGAATTCAGGTTTTGTTTTTCTGATCATTGAGCTTTACTAGAGGCGGGAGGATTTCATCAAACCGTCTGCCTGAGGAGGTAAAAATCCCTGATAGCCGTTATGCCGTTCTATGAGTTCAAGAACCGTGAAAGCTCTACCCTTTTTTATTTCCGGCTGAGTGAAAATCTGTCGCAGATCCGTGTTGGGTGCTCCGACAATCTGACCTGAGAACATGATCTTCCGACTTTTCATTTTATCGATAGCATGTTCAATATTCTCAACCAAAATAGCGATATGATGAAAACATTGATCACCATGAGTATGAACCCAATCCGGGATCAGGCTTGGTACTCCGCGTTCTCCCACAAATGCCTGGTCTACAAATAAACTGGGATATCCGGGTTTTCTGTAAACCTTGGCCCACCAGTTATCGAACTCCAGAATACCGAGAGTCTTATCTTGAGCAAAACCAAGGGGGAGAAGTTCTTCAGCCCGTCTGTCAACATCAAGAGTACGCAGTGTGCAATGATCGATAAGGGGCATCAGGCCAACACCACAATTCAAAAGTTCATTTGCCATATATCGTGCCGCTTCATTTTCAGATAAAAAGCGACTGATATAATCAGCAAAAAAGGCATCGATTTGTTGGTTTCTGGGTTCCATTTCAAGGGGTATCGCTGGGTCGGGAGTCCTTTTTTACGGAATCCTCCTGTCGGCGCTCCTCTTCCATCTTAGGTTGATTATGTATGAATTTGGCGTATTTGATCATTAAAACCATCATTCCAACAGCAAAGAAAGCTGCCAAAGCTAAAAACAAGTTGTCCACTCCATCTCCTCCAATATAAGTTCTTGGATCTATTATATCACTACAACAAAGGCCTTGAAAGCCGGAGAGTTGCCAATTTCACGAGTCAAGCTTGACAGTCACCCTAAAGCCTAAGTATCCTGCCACCAATTGTTGAAGCAATGAGCACGGTCTGCTGAGCAAAAAAATAGCTGCCTGCAAAAAAAATGACATCTCAAATTACCTGCGGAGGTTCTCCGCTAACTCTGTTGTTAAGGATCATACATTGAACACGACTACAAAAAAATCAATCGAAGTGGATGGAGTCACTCTGCATTTAGGCAAACCTGATTCTACCCGTCCCGAGTGGATTGGTCAGGATGAAGTTCTCAAACAAATACAGGCCTGTTGGATGGTGATTTCTGAAAAGGATTTCCCTCTGTCTCCAAGAATCACAGGAATGCCAGGAACGGGAAAAACCACTTTGGCAATGGTAGCAGCGAATCAAAGAGACCAGCCTTTATATATATTCCAGTGTACCAGTGACACTCGCCCCGAAGATCTTTTGATCACTCCCGTTCTGTCAGAACAAGGGAAAATTTCCTACCACGCATCACCTCTTGTTTGTGCCATGATTGAGGGAGGAATATGTATTCTCGATGAAGGCAATCGTATGAATGAAAAAAGCTGGGCCTCACTGGCTCCCCTTCTTGATCATCGACGTTACGTAGAATCCATCATTGCAGGAATCCAGATTCATGCCCATAGCGAGTTTCGTGCCTGTGTGACCATGAATAACGACGAGTCTACTTTCGAGATACCCGATTATATTCTGTCCCGTTTACAACCCACCTTACAGATGACTATGCCCAGTTATCAGGATGAATTGGCCATACTCCGATATCATCTGCCTTTTTCAGAGGAAGAACTTCTGAAAATGACGGTGGATTTCCTGCAAAAATCTCATCAATTGGATCTTGATTTTTCACCTCGCGATGGAATTCACATCCTGCAATATGCCTTGAAACGGATCAGTCAGGAAAAAGACAGCCCTTTGTCTAAAGACAAAATATGGCAAGAGGCCATCAGCAAAGTTCTGGGTGAAGAAGCTCTTGATCTGGATTCCCTTGCCGCCCGCAATCGACGAGCTTTAGGAGAAGAAAGACTGCCGATGGGACTGGGGGACTTCTTTTTTAATGATGACAGTCCATTGCACCCAGACAGTGACCAATAAGGATTGAAACCATGAGTCAAGCACTTAAGCTCAGTGACCGTATTCAATTTTTGCCTGTGATTCATGGAAGTGGAAGTTTTGCGCGTGAAATACGCCATCAACTTTTATCGCTTCCCTGTGATTGTCTGGCTGTCGCACTTCCACCTGAATTCAAACAAACAGTTGAGGAGGGTATCAACCTCCTTCCCAACATTTCTTTGAGTTGCCAGATAGAGCAAGATGGCGGAATGAATTATGTGCCCATCGATCCCAGCCAGCCCGTAATCATGGGGCTACGCGTTGCCATGCAAGAAGGGATACCCAGGCATTTTGTAGACTGGAGTACAGAAAGTTATGAGAAAAGAAGTGTCGACTTCCCTGACAGTTTTGCACTGAACCAGATATCCTATGAAAAATTTGTCAGTACTCTGCTATTAACCCAAAAACGACCTCAGGATAAAAGCCAGCACTTCTGGCGAGCACGCTGGATGGCCTACCAACTTCATCAACTGGAGATGGAATATTCAAACATAGTTTTCATATGTTCTATTCTGGATTGGCCTTGGATCAAGGAAGCCTATGATGAGCGGTTGGAGGTCAGTCCATCACAAAAAGCGGAAGGCTTGCCAGCATTACAAGGTGTGGATAAAGAAACCTTGTTCTTTGCGCTCACTGAATTGCCCTATGTGACGTATTTGTATGAAAAGAAGCGGCAGGAGTTGCGGCCCGACAATTACGCACCGGTTGACGGAGTGACAGAAATTCTCTTACGCGCGCGTGAATTGTTCATTAAAAAA